>CADAGW010000424.1 GCA_902787475.1 uncultured Eubacteriales bacterium | reverse complement strand
AAAGCCCACATCCAGGCCGTTATCCACCACGAACTTCTGCAGGTGCTCGATGTGGGTAGAGCCGCAGTCCGTGTTGATATTGTAGCCGTCCGGATGGTCGTTTATCACATAGGTCTTGGCTCCCAGGGCGTCGAACACGCTCTTGGCGATCTGCCAGGCGGAACCGTTGGCTACGTCCAGGCCCACCTTGACGTCCTTGAAGCTGTATTTGCTCAGGGAGATAAGGAAACCGATGTAGCGGTTCCGGCCCGCCACATAGTCCACAGTCCTGCCGATCGCTTCCCTGTCGGCTACCGGGACCTCGCACTTGCCGTCGATATAGTCCTCCACCTTCAGGATGGTCTCTTCGTCCATTTTCTCCCCGCTGCCGTTGAGGAGCTTGATCCCGTTGTCGTAATAGGGGTTGTGGGAGGCGGAGATCATGATGCCGCAGTCAAAATCGTCCACCCGGGTGATGTAGGCCACGGAGGGGGTGGTGGTGACGTGCATGATATAGGCGTCGGCACCGGAGGCCATCAGGCCGGTGCAGAGGGCGTACTCGAACATATAGCTGCTCCGCCGGGTGTCCTTGCCGATGACCACCTTGGCCTTCTTATTCTGCCGGGCTCCGTAATACCAGCCGAGAAAACGCCCGATCTTGACGGCATGTTCAAAGGTCAGGTCCTTGTTCGCTTCACCCCGGAAACCGTCGGTCCCGAAATACTTGCCCATCTTACCGCTCCTCCTTGTGGATGACTTCCCCGTTATTCTTCCAGATGCTGTTCTCCGGCACGACGCCCCGCACGCAGGAGGTGGGATAGACGTTAGAGTGGCGGCCGATCACCGTCCCGGGATTGCAGACGGCGTTGCAGCCCACTTCCACATAGTCTCCCAGCATGGCGCCGAATTTCTTGATGCCGGTCTCGATGCTCTCCCTTCCGTTGTGAACGACCACCAGCTTCTTGTCCGACTTCACATTGGAGGTGATGCTGCCAGCACCCATGTGGCTGTAATAGCCCAGGATGGAATCCCCCACATAGTTGTAATGGGGCGTCTGCACATGGTCAAAGAGGATCACGTTCTTCAGCTCCACGCTGTTCCCCACCACGCAGTTTGCGCCCACCAGAGCGGACCCCCGTATAAAGGCGCAATGCCGCACCTCCGTCTCGGGCCCGATGATGCAGGGCGCGCCCAGATAGGCGGATGGGAAAACCTTGGCGCTCTTATGTACCCACACCTGCTCCGACACTTCCTCGTAATCCGGGCCGAGGGTGGGGCCCAGCTGGAGGATCAGCTCCTTGATCCCCTTCAGGGCTTCCCATGGGTAGGTGAACTGCCGGAGGTAGTCCGCCGCCAGCGTATGTTCCAGATCGAAGAGATCTGTGATCGTGTACATTACAGGCGCTCCTTCCGCTCGATATCCAGGAAATACTTGTACGTATCCACCGTCAGTTCGCCGCAGGCGTCCTCATCGCAGGCGATGATGGCCCCGTTGTGCATCTGGAGAGCCGAGCAGGTCCACTTGTGGCTGACGCTGCCCTCCACCGTGGCTGCCAGGGCCCGGGCCTTATTGTGCCCGCTGATGAGGATCAGCACCTCCTTGGAATCCGTCACCGTCCCCACGCCCACGCTGAGGGCCTGGGCGGGCACCTTCTCCGGGTCGCCCCCGAAGAAGCGGGAGTTCACGATCCGGGTATCCGTGGTCAGGTTCCGCACCCCGGTGCGGGAGGTGAGGGAGGTATAGGGCTCGTTGAAGGCGATGTGCCCGTCCACGCCGATGCCGCCCATGAAGAGGTCGATGCCCCCATAGGAGGCGATCTTCGCCTCATACCGGGCGCACTCCCCTTCCGGATCGTCGGTCATGCCGTTGAGGATGTTGATATTCTCTTTCTTCATGTCTACCAGGTGGTCGAAGAAATTGTCGTGCATGAAGTACCAATAGCTCTGGTCATGCTCATGGGGCAGGCCCAGATATTCATCCATATTGAAGGTGACCACATTGGCGAAAGAGACTTCTCCGGCTTTGTTCATCCGAATGAGCTCTTTATAGACCCCGATGGGGCTGGAGCCTGTGGGCAGGCCCAGGATGAAGGGCCGGGCCTCCTTGTGGCTACTAATCTTGGCGGCGATATAGGCTGCCGCCCATGCGCACATCTTGTCGTAATTATCCTGAATGACGACTCTCATCGTGATTACTCCTACTTTC
>CADAGW010000423.1 GCA_902787475.1 uncultured Eubacteriales bacterium | reverse complement strand
CCATAAAGTCCACGTACTCGCGGGCCTCCCGAGGAAGGTCCCCGATCTTGCGGGCGGAGGATATGTCCTTTTTCCAGCCGGGGAAGACCCGGTAGACGGGCATGCAGCGGTACAGGGAGGGGGTGTAGGGGAAGCGGTCTATGGTTTCCCCGTCCATTTCGTAGGCCACGCACACGGGCAGCTCGTCAAAGCCGGAGAGGACGTCCAGCTTCGTCACCGCCAGCTCCGTGGCGGCCTGCAGCTCCACGCCGTAGCGGGTGGCCACCATGTCCAGCCACCCCACCCTCCGGGGCCTGCCGGTAGCCGCGCCGTATTCCGCGCCGGCTTCCCGCAGCCGGTGGGCCATGTCGCCCTCCAGCTCGCCCACGAAGGGGCCTTCGCCCACGCAGGTGGAGTAGGCCTTCACCGTGCCCACCACCCGGTCGATTTTGACCGCCGGATAGCCGCAGCCCACCGGGGCTGCGCAGGAGAGGGGCGAGGAGGACGAGGTGTAGGGGTAGATGCCGTAGTCAAGATCCCGGAGCGCGCCCAGCTGGGCCTCGAAGAGGAAGGAGCGGCCGTCCCTTTCAAGGGATTGAAGCAGGGAACCGGCGTCCGTGATGTAGTCCTTGAGCTGGTCGCCCCAGGTGTGGATCCAGGCGAGGGTGTCCTCGTAGGACAGGGGCTTTTGGCCGTAGCCGGGGGCGAACACCTGGTTTTTCCAGTCGATGAGGCGGCGAAGCTCCTCCTCGAGATTGTCGGGATACAATAGGTCGCCCATGCGCAGGGCCTTTTTCATGGCCCGGTCTCCGTAGGCGGGGGAGATGCCCCGGCGGGTGGAGCCGAAGCTCTTGCTGCCCAGCCGCTCCTCCTCCCACTGGTCCTGGGCGGGGTGTATGGGCAGTACCATCACGGCCCGGTCGGATATGCGCAGGTTTTCGGGGGAGATGGACACGCCCTTTTCCCGCACCATGGCCATTTCATGGCACAGGTGCTCGGGGTTGACCACCATGCCGGTGCCCAGCACGTTCATGGTGCCGGGATTGAATATGCCGCAGGGCAGAAGGTTCAGGGCGAATTTGCCGTACCCATTGACCACGGTGTGGCCCGCGTTGTTGCCGCCCTGGTAGCGGATCACCGCGCCGTAGTGGTCGGAGAGATAATCCACCATCCGGCCCTTTCCCTCGTCGCCCCAGTTGATGCCCACGATGGCGCAATGTGACATGGTCATGCCTCCTTATGGATGTACACACAAAAGTGGAAGGGGAGCGCCGCCGGCCCCAAAAAGGGGAAAACCGCCCGTATCAGTACGGGCGGCGGATGATGTCGGCGGATTTCGTCATGAATTTGGCGCTCCTTATGGTCGTCACGTCCGCGCAAACGCGCGGGAACACAGCGGGGAAATTATACCATTTGGGCGGACGTGGTGTCAACCGATTGCGCAATACTTTAACCCCGGGACAGCGGATATTTTGCATTGGGCACGATATGAAGCGCAAAAAAGAGGCGCCAAATTTAAGGCGCCTCGGGGAGTGTGGGGGTCAGTTGTGGCCCACCCAGGGAATGCCGTTGGTCTGGGCGAAATAGTGGGCGTAGCTGGAGTAGGGGGAGACGATGGTCACGTTGCTGCCCGCGAAGGCGTCCACCGCGATGGAGTTGACGGTGGAGGGTATGAACACATAGCGCAGGTTGGGGCAGGAGGCGAAAGCCCGGCTTCCGATACTGACACAGCCGTGGCGGATGTTCACGGTGCGGGCCGAAGTGCCGCTGAAGGCCTCGGAATCGATGGAGACCAGGCCCGCGGGCGTCATGAGGGTGGGAGCGATGCCGTAGCGCAGCAGCACGGGCTGGCTTTCGGAGTAGTTCTGGTATATGTCCCTGGCGCAGGCCTGGGCGTAGACCAGATGGGAGGAGGAGAAGAGATCGTTCCAGTTGAAGGCGGAGGACACGTGGCCGCCGTTTATCGAGCCGCCGATGGACTGGGTGATCTCCTCG
Source organism: uncultured Eubacteriales bacterium (assembly GCA_902787475.1). Taxonomy (GTDB): domain Bacteria; phylum Bacillota; class Clostridia; order Christensenellales; family Aristaeellaceae; genus RUG13279. Next base: position 212 of record CADAGW010000423.1, on the reverse strand, counting down.
TTCTCCGCGTCCCAGAGGGTGAACCAGCAATCGTCTATATCGGAGGCGTCCAGTATGTTCACGTCCAGGGTCACGGCCCCGCCGGATTCCACGGAGCCGACGAAGCCGGAGTAGCGGGGCGGCCGCCTGTCGATGGCCACAAGCGAAGTCTTGGGGGAAAGGCTCATGTATTCGCCCAGCTCCTGCACGGTGTACACGGACACGCAGAGGTT
>CADAGW010000422.1 GCA_902787475.1 uncultured Eubacteriales bacterium | reverse complement strand
ACAGCCATACCCACTCTATCACATTTCCCTCCCCCCGTCAAGCCCCGCTGTGTAAATCCAGAGGAGGCGAGAGGAACGGGGGAGACGAGGGGAGGCGAAGGGGAGGCGCTGGGCGCTGCTCCTCAATTCGCAATAGTCGCTTTTGAAATCCGTATATTCAAAAGCTCCTTTGCTCATTGGGCTTACTTCGCCGCAATTCGCCCACTGGGCGGCGGCTACGTGCGCCCCACTGGCGGGTGCCTCCATTCGCCCTCGCAATGACACTGTGGGGTGGTCGGAGGACATGTTTCTATTGGTTTGTTTTACCACAGAGTTGTGACAGCACATCCAAAATCATGTTTTCCTCCCGCCGAAGGCGGAAAATGGGATTCCAAAGGGGCTGGCCCCTTTGGCGCAGGTCTGGGCGCGCGCAGCGCCCAGCGTCTCCCCCCGCCTCCCCGTCTCCCCTATCCCCTATTGCTCATCTATATATCTGCAAGCGGCCAGGGCGGCGGTGGCGCCGTCGGCTATGGCGGTGGCCAGCTGGCGGACGCGCTTGGAGCGGCAGTCGCCGGCCACGAACACGCCGGGGGTATGGGTGAGGCAGGACTCGTCGGAGTCGAAGTAGCCGTAGGCATTGAGGTCGGCCAGGGACTGGAAGGGTTCGTTTTCCGGGATCAGGCCGATGGCCACGAACAGGCCGTCGCAGGGTACGGTCTCTTCGGTGGAATCGGCATGGCGGACGGTGACGCCGGAAAGGCCGGCGGCGTCGGTGGCCAAAGCGCGGATCTGTACGGACGTGAGGATCCGGACGTTGGGGCGGGAGAGAAGCAGGTCCTGGAGCTTCTTTTCTCCGGTGAGGGCGGGAAGGTCCTGGAGGACGATCACCTCACGGCACTTGTCGGAGAGGAGGAGCGCCTCCTGCAGGGCGGAATTGCCGCCGCCCGCCACGCAGACCGTCTTGCCGGTGTAGAAGTCGCCGTCGCACACGGCGCAGAAGGAGATCCCCTCCCCCACCAGTTCCTCTTCGCCCGGCAGGCCCAGCATGCGGTGCTTGACGCCCGTGGCCAGTATGACCGCGCGGGCCTCGTATTCTGAGCCTTCCTCCGTCAATACCTTTTTGACGCCGCCCAGGTCCTCCACGCCGGTCACCGTCTCGAACTCGATCTCGGCGCCTTGCTTTAAGATCTGATCCAGGGTCCTGTCGGCGAACTCGTTGCCGCTCATCTGCAGGGTGCCCGGGTAATTCTCCACCCGGGGGGAATGGGTAATCTGGCCCCCGAAGCCGCTCTTCTCGATCACCAGGGCGCTTTTGCCGTTTCTCTGGGCGTACAGCGCCGCCGTCATGCCCGCCAGGCCGCCGCCTACCACGATCACGTCATACATACCGGGTCCTCCCGTTTCGTTTATGATAATAGGAACGGCGGGGACACGGTATCCCCGCCGGATCGGATGATGGAATACTGGGGAACGGACGGCTTCGTCTGCCCTTGAGCCCGCCCGCAATGACACGCAGCGTGCCTTCGCGCCGGGCGAAGGGACGAGGCCGTTCCCGGAAGGCTGAGCCGAAAGCGGTTACTGCCGGGTCAGCCAGCCCTTGATGTCGGACACGCCGCGGAACTTGTCGAAGGCGTCGCCGTTTTTGACCACCAGGGTGGGCGCCTGGCGCACGCCGTACTTCTGCACCAGATCCTTTTCCTGATTGGCGTCCAGGGCGGTGTACTGCACGCCGGCCTTGTCGAGAAGCGCCATGGCGGCCTTGCAGTTGGGACAGGTGGGGGTCTTGAACAGCAGGATGCCGCCGCCCGTCGTCTGGGCGGGCTGGGTCTCTTTTGCGGGCTCCTCGTGGATCATGGGGGCCGCGGGGTCGCAGCAGGGGCGCTCGGATGCCGCCTCCAGAGCCGCGTCCTGCATGGTGGGACGGGGGCCATTGTGGGTCAGATGGGAGCGGCCCACGTCGTAGACCTTCCGGTCCCTGAACTCCTGGGCCTTGCCGTCGTTCCAGTTCTGCACGGGGCGGTAGTAGCCGGTGATGCGGCTGTATACCTCGGTGGCCTTGCCGCAGATGGGGCACTTGTACTGCTCGCCGGTGAGATAGCCGTGGTCCTGGCAGACGGAGTAGGTGGGCGACATGGTGTAGTAGGGCAGCTTGTAGTTCTCGGCGATCTTCCGGACCAGATTGGCCGCGGCCTTCCAGTCCGGCAGCTTCTC
>CADAGW010000421.1 GCA_902787475.1 uncultured Eubacteriales bacterium | reverse complement strand
TGCGCCGATAGAAGTAGGCGCTGTAAAAAGCCAGGGGCCTGTGGACCTTGAACCAGGCAATGCGGAAGGCCATCATCACGTAGGCCACCGCGTGGGCCTTGGGGAACAGATAGGCGATCTTCCGGGCGGATTCGATCCACCAGTCCGGAACGCCCATATCACGCATCTGCGCTTCCCCGTCGCCGGGGAACTCGCCGCTCTTTTTCACCTTGCCCTTGCGCACCGCCTCCATGGTCTTGAAGGCCAGGGAGGGCTCCATGCCCTTCTGGATCAGATAGAGCATGATATCGTCGCGGCAGCCGATGGTCTCGTTGACCGAGGCCACGCCGTTGACGATCAGATCGTGGATGTTGCCCGCCCACACGTCGGTGCCGTGGCTGAAGCCGGACAGCCGCACCAGGGTGTCGAACTGTTTGGGCTGGGTGTCCACCAGCATCTGCCGTGTGAAGGGGGTACCGAATTCCGGCACGCCGATGGATCCGGTCTTGCCGATGATGGGGTCGTCGTCCGGCAGGCCCAGAGCCGAGGGGCTTGTGAAGATGGACATGGTCTCCGGGTCGGACAGGGAGATCTCCTGGGCGTTGACGTCGGTCATATCCTCCATCATGCGGATCATGGTGGGATCATCGTGACCCAGCTCGTCCAGCTTCAGCAGATTATCCTCCATGCAGTGATATTCAAAATGGGTGGTGATAATGTCGCTGTTGGGATCGTCCGCCGGGTGCTGGACCGGGCAGAAATCCGTCACGTCCATGTCCTGGGGGATGACCACCAGGCCGCCGGGGTGCTGGCCGGTGGTGCGCTTGATGCCCACCAGGCCCAGGGCCAGGCGGTTCTCCTCGGCCTTGGTGGCCCGGATCCCCCGCTCCTCCAGATATTTTTTCACATAGCCGTAGGCCGTCTTTTCCGCCAGGGTGCCGATGGTCCCGGCGCGGAACACATGGTCCGAGCCGAAGAGCACCTCGGTGTACTTGTGGGCCTTGGCCTGGTACTCGCCGGAGAAGTTCAGGTCGATATCGGGGGTCTTCTCGTTGCCGGGGTAGCCCAGGAAGGTCTCGAAGGGGATGTCGAAGCCGTCCCGCCGCATGAGCGTACCGCAGTCCGGGCACTCCTTCTCCGGCATGTCCGCGCCGCAGCCGATGCTGCCGTCGGTAACGAATTCCGTATGGCAGCACTTGGGGCAGACATAATGGGGCGGCAGGGAGTTGACCTCCGTGATGCCGGACATGTAGGCCACGATGGAGGAGCCCACGCTGCCCCGGCTGCCCACCAGGTAGCCGTGCTCCAGAGAGTTCTGCACCAGCTTCTGGGCGGACATGTAGATCACGTCGTAGTTGTGATCCAGGATGGTGTTCAGCTCCGTGTCCACACGGCTCTGCACCAGCTCCGGCGGGTTTTCGCCGTAGATCCGGTGCATCTTGTCATAGACCAATTGCTTCAGGTCCCGGGCGGAGTTGGCGATCTTGGGCGGGAACAGCTCCTTGGGCAGCAGCTCGATAGGCTCCACCTGCTCGGCAATGGCCCGGGTGTTGGTAATGACCACCTCTCTGGCGGTCTCCTCCCCCAGATAGGCAAATTCCGCCAGCATCTCCTCCGTGGTGCGGAAGAAAATGGGGCAGTCACGGTCCGGGTCGGAAAATTTCTTGGCCGCCTGGAGGATCTTGCGGTACTGCTCGTCCTCCGCGTCCAGGAAATGCACGTCGCTGGCGGCGACGACCGGCTTGCCCATGCGCCTGCCCAGATCGTAGATCCGGCGGTTGTAGTCCTGGAGCACGGTCTCGTCCTTGACGCGTCCGTTTTCCACCAAAAAACCGTTGTTGCAGATAGGCTGGATCTCCAGGTAGTCGTAATAGGAGGCGATCTTTTCCAGGGTCTTGTCGCTCTCGCCGCGCATCACCGCGCCGTAGAGCTCGCCCATGCCGCAGGCGGAGCCCACCAGGATGCCCTCCCGGTGCTGATTCAGCAGGCTCTTGGGCACCGTGGGGGTGCGGTGAAAATACTTCAGATAGGACTGGCTCACCATCTCGTAGAGGTTTTTCAGTCCTTTGCGGTTCTTTACCAGCAGGATCATGTGGTGGCTCTTGGCCACGTCGGTGCGGCGCAGGGTATGGTACACCGTCTCGATATCGTCCACGGTCCTGGCCCCCTGCTGGGCCAGCATGGGCAGGAACTTGTCCATCATCCGGGCCACCACCA
>CADAGW010000420.1 GCA_902787475.1 uncultured Eubacteriales bacterium | reverse complement strand
CCATGGTCATAAGCGCCGTCTTCCCCGTCCGGCCGGGTATGGATCGGGCCAGCTCATACAGATCCTCCCCCCTCCCGCCGCCGAAGGCACGCGCCGCCTCCACCTCGTTGGGCTTTACGATCACGTTTTTGTATTCCCCGGCGTGATCCCGGCTGTCCACGATCACGGTCTTGCCCTCCCCGCCCAGGCGGCACAGGGCCTCCCGCACATTCTCCGTCACGCATCCGTATCGCATCTGGTCGCTGACGCAGATCACGTCCGCCTCCCGGGCGGCGTCCGCGAGGGCCCATATGACCCGCTCCTCCGCCTCGGGCCCCAGCGGCTCCCGGGGCTCAAAGTCCAGCCGGGGATCCTCATACACCACGCCCGAGATCCCATGCCGCATGGGCTTGATATAGGCGTTGGTCATCCGGCCCTCTATCCGTATGATGTGCCCGGCGTTGACGCCCTTTTCATTCAGCGCCATGCCCAGCATCTCGCCCCGCCAATCCTCTCCCATCACGCCCACTACATACAGGCTTCTGGGCTTTAGCGCGGCGATATTGCAGGCGGCGTTTCCCGCCCCGCCCGGCGAATACCGCTCCGCCACGATGGGCAGGGGATGGTGCGGCGTCTCCCTGGACAATTCGCTCAGCCGCATGTCCGCCTCCCAATACACGTCCAGGCACAGATCCCCTATGAGCGCCGCCCGCACGGACCCCATCCGGCCCAGTATATCCAACAGATCGTCCCTGCCGATCCCGCCGTTCATATCCTCAACCCCTCGTCAGCTTCTCATACAGATTGGGTATGGTCGCCTGATGATCCCCCACGAAGTGCCACCCCATGCCGCCCCGGCTCACAGGCCGGTTCACGATGTTCTTCCTGGGCCGGTAATAGTAATGGGGATCGTCATATCCGATCCTGCGCCGGAAATCCCCCAGGTCGATCAGGTCGAAATTGGCGGTGGTGATGCGGAAGGTGTCGTATCCCAGGTTCCTCGATATGGACAGGGCCTTCAAAAACACCTCCGGCCCGGTGACGGCGCTGCCGAAATTCATATACACGCCCCCGTCCAAATGGGCCACGGACCAGCACATCCTGTGAAAATCCACCCCGCTGGCCGCCCCCAGGGCCCCGAAGTCCACCGACGGATGCTGGTGTATGATGTCCGTGCCCATGGTGATGTGGTAGGTGGCGGGTATGCCCATCTTCCACGCCTGGTAAAACACGCAGTCGTCCCGGTAGGGGAACCTTTCGGGCCGCTCGTCCACATACCGGGCCAGCGCCTCGCCGTAGCCCATGCCCTCTTTGGCGCCCATCTGTATGGCCTCGTTCATCCAGGCTCCGGTCTCCTCCCACATGCCGAAGGAGCCGTCCTCGATGGCCGTGGGCACGTCCTCCGACGTGCCGCCCAGATACGCCAGCTCAAAATCGTGTATGCTGCATGCCCCGTTGCCCGCCAGATGGGTCACATATCCCTCCCGCATCAGGGCGATCAGGTAGGGCCCCAGGCCGCACTTGATCACGTGGGCCCCCATGGACAATATCACCTGCTGTCCTCCGGACCGGGCCTGTTTTATGCGGCTGACCAACTCGTCAAACCCCTCCTGGTTCCACTCCGGCACGCTGTATTTCCCGGGCCGCTTCAGATTCTCTATGGTCACCAGGTTCACCCTTCCCCGGGCGGAGTAGGTTTTGATCCCCTCAAAGGACAGCTCCCTCTTTGTATCCATGCTCTCTCTCCTTTACGCCAGGCCCAGAAAGCCCATAAGCGCATCTGTTTCCAGAAAATCCCCGCATATCACGTCCGCCCCGGCCTTCACCAGCCGCTCCCGCTTGACTGGGTTTACGCCCCGCCTTGCCGCCTCGTCGCTGGCCAGTCCCACGGTGCGGGCCCCGGCCTCCCGGCCCAGCCGGATCTCCACCTTCCCGTCGCCGATCACGGCGAAGTCCGCCCCGGAGAGGCCCTCCTCCCGCATGAGGCGGGCGATGACCTGCTCCTTTGAGCAGCTCTCGCTCCCCAGCGGAGCCCCGGCGACGGCGTCGAAGAGACGCGCCACCCCCAGCGCCGCGGCCTCGTGTTTCACGTCCGGGTCGTCGGTGCCGCTGGCCACATAGAGCCTGACGCCCTTGTCCTTCAAAGCCTTCAAAAAATCCAGGCTCCCGGCCATCAGATACATATCCGGCTGAGCCGACCCGTTTTGAAGGGCATCCAGCCTCTTTC
>CADAGW010000419.1 GCA_902787475.1 uncultured Eubacteriales bacterium | reverse complement strand
TGTACCGGGACAGGGAATACAGGTGTGTGGTGCTCCCCGCCGTGACGGTGCTTGGCCGTAAGACCATGGACAAGATCAAAAGGATGCTGGACGCGGGCGTCGGCATGGTGTTTGCCGGCGGCGTGCCGGACAGGGAGCGGGAGACGGGGGAGATATGCGACTTCCCGGCGGAGATGATGAAGTACCGCCACGCGAAGAACTGCTATGTGAGCGGGGAGGCGGAGCTGCCTGGCATGGCGAAGATACCGGCCCTGCCAAGGCAGATGGTGCTGACCCCCGCCAGCCTTTCCTGCGTGCTCACCGGGGCGGAGGGACTGGCCAGGGTGGTGGACGGGGAGGTCATATCAGAGAGCATACTCTCCCATATGCGCGTGGACGGGAATATGCGCCTGCTCATATTGACAAATATGGGCGGGAAGGTATATGATGGGTTCGCCGCGGTGAAGAACGCCTCCCGGGCAGAGGCGATGGATCCCGCCAGCGGCAGCGTGAGCCCCGCCGAAACGGAAAAGGACGGGGACGGCCTCCGCGTCCACGTGCGGCTTCGGCCCTATCAGGCCATGGCCTATGGGATATACGACTGACGAGCAAACGGGGAAGGGAGACCGATATGAACAATACATACGCAAGGCTTTTATGCCGCGTGAAACCATATACAGGGCCGGGGGATATCCCCCTGTCCTTTGTGTATGACGGGAAGAAATATGTGGGCCTCAGCGAGACCGTGTTCCGCACAACCTGCCGGCGGGAGGTGATCGACGCCTCCATCGTGCGCTATACCATTGTGGGACAGATGGACGGCGGGCTGGAGGTACGGGCGGAGTGCACGGAGTATCTGGACTTTCCGGCCGTGGAATGGTACGCGGAGTTCACCAACCGGGCGGACGGGCCGTCGGGCGTGCTGAAGGACGCGCGGATGGTGGACGGCGTGTATGAGGCCGAAAGGCCGGTGCTGTTGTACTCCAACGGGGACACGGTGCGCTACGACGGGTATCAGATGTACCGGGACGCCGTGACGGAGGACGGCATCGGCATGCGGACGGAGTACGGAAGCCCGTCCTGCGGGGCCTTCCCCTTCATGCGGCTGATGGGCCAGGGCGGCGGCGTCAACTTCGCCGTGGGCTGGCCCGGCGGCTGGGAGGGCCGGGTGACCCGGGAGACGGGCGGGGTCAGGGTGTGGTTCGCCCAGGAGAACCTGGAGGCGTACCTTCTGCCCGGGGAGACGCTGCGCGCGCCCAGGGTGCTGGCCCAGGCCTATGACGGTGACGAGGCGGACGGACGCAGGGCGTGGCGGAGGTTCTATATATCCCACATACTGCCCCGGGAAAACGGCAAGCCCCTTGGGCCCATGAGCGTGATGAGCTGGGGCGGCGGCGGGGTGGAATTTACCCTGTCCACCGAGCAAAACCAGATGGAGGCCATGGACAAGTATATATCCGAGGGCTTTCGGCCCGATATATGGTGGATCGACGCCGGGTGGTATCCCTGCGGCCTCAATTGGAAGGCGGCGGGCACCTGGAAGCCCAACCCGGAGCACTATCCCAACGGCTTTGGGCCCATAGGCGACAAGTGCCACAGCATTGGGGCCAGGTTCCTTCTTTGGTTCGAGCTTGAGCGGGTCACGGAGGGGTCGGAGCTGGACAGAGAGCACCCGGAGTGGATGCTGCCGTTTTACGAGAAGGACGGGAAAGTGGGCTGGACCCGGATGCTCCGCCTGTCTGACCCGGATTGCCTCCAGTGGGCCATCGAGCGGGTGGATTCCATCCTCACCGAGGGGCATGTGGATATATACCGGCAGGACTTCAACATCCACCAGCCCGCCAGCTACTGGAAAAACGGGGACGAGCCGGGAAGGCGGGGCGTGACGGAGAACCACCACATACAGAACCTATTGACGTTCTGGGATACCCTCAGAGCCCGGCATCCGGGGCTGCTCATAGACAACTGCTCCTCCGGCGGCCGCAGGAACGACTACGAGCTGATGCGGCGCAGCGTGCCCCTGCACTATACGGACGTGGGCTACGGCGTGCACCCGGAAAAGCAGCAGCAGTACCGGGTGATGTTCGAGTGGATCCCCTATTTCAGGGCCCTGTGCATGAACTGGGACAAAAAGGACGGCTCCTACGGGGAGTGGGCCATGGACGACGACCCCAGCTACTTTGACCGGTTCGCCAGCTACGCCTCCTTCACCCCGGCCATCGACCAGAAGCTGATGCAGCAGAACATACTGC
>CADAGW010000418.1 GCA_902787475.1 uncultured Eubacteriales bacterium | reverse complement strand
CGGAAGGTCAGATGGGCAACAGTGAGGTGGGCCACACCAACATCGGCGCCGGCCGGGTGGTCTATCAGGACCTGCCCCGGATCTCCAACGCCATCACCGACGGCAGCTTTTTCAAAAACGCCGCCTATCTCAAGGCCATGGCCAACGCCCGGGAGCACGGGAAGAAGCTCCACATCGCCGGACTTCTGTCCGACGGCGGCGTCCACAGCCACATCAGCCATCTCTTCGCCCTGCTGAAGATGGCCAAGGAACAGGGCCTCACCCGGGTGTACGTCCACGCTCTGCTGGACGGTCGTGACGTGGCCCCCACCTCCGGTGCCGGATACGTCCAGGCGCTGGTGGATGAGTGCGTGGCGCTGGGCGTGGGCTCCGTTGCCACGATCCAGGGCCGGTTTTACGGCATGGATCGGGACAAGCGCTGGGACCGGGTGGAAAAAGGCTACGCCGCCATGGTCTACGGCGAGGGCGTGGAGAATCACGATCCCGTCGCCGCCGTGGAGGAGAGCTACAAGGCCGGCGTCACCGACGAGTTCGTGGTGCCCACTGTCTGCGACAAGGACGGCAGCATCGAGGAAGGGGACAGCGTTATTTTCCTCAACTTCCGGCCTGACCGGGCCCGGGAAATGACCCGTGCGCTGGTGGATCCCGATTTTGACGGTTTCCAGCGTCGGAAGGGCTGTTTCCCGCTGTGCTACGTCTGCACCACCGAGTACGACGCCACCATCCCCCATGTGGAGATCGCCTTCCCGCCGGAGACCATCGAGATGACCTTTGGCGAGTATCTGGGCAAGCTGGGCAAGACCCAGCTCCGGATCGCCGAGACGGAAAAGTACGCCCATGTCACCTTCTTCTTCAACGGCGGCGTGGAGCAGAGCTACCCCGGCGAGGACCGGTGCCTGATCCCCTCTCCCAAGCAGTTCCCCACCTATGATCTGATCCCGGAGATGAGCGCCCGGGAGGTCACCGCCGAGTGCGTGGAGCGCATCCGCAGCGGAAAGTACGACGTGGTCATCTGCAACCTGGCCAACTGCGACATGGTCGGTCACACCGGCGTAAAGGCCGCCGCCGTCAAGGCGGTGGAGACCGTATCTGAGTGCGTGGGCAAGATCACCCAGGCGGTTCTGGATATGGAAGGCGTGGTGCTCATCACCGCCGACCACGGGAACGCCGACCGGATCGCCAAGCCCAACGGCAGCCCCGATACCGCTCATACCACCAACCCTGTGCCGCTGATCATCGTCGGTGCCGGGAAGGAGCTCCAGCTCCGGGAAGGCCGCCTGTGCGACCTGTGCCCCACCATGCTGGACCTCATGGGTCTGGAAAAGCCTGCGGAGATGACCGGTGTCAGTCTGATCGCTCACTGAAATTCAAAAAAGGAGTCACTACTCATGAAGGAATACTTTGAAATCGTAGACGTTCTTGGCCGGGAGATCCTGGACTCCCGGGGCAACCCCACCGTGGAGGTGGAGGTCACGCTGGATAACGGTGTTGTGGGCCGGGCGGCGGTTCCCTCCGGCGCTTCCACCGGCATTTACGAAGCCTGCGAGCTCCGGGACGGCGACAAGAGCCGTTACCTGGGCAAGGGCGTGCAGAAGGCCGTGGAGAATGTCAACGGTGAGATCGCCGAGGCGCTGTGCGGGCTGAACGCTCTGGATCAGGCCTCCATCGACAAGCTGCTCATTGAGCTGGACGGCACCCCCAACAAGACCCGTCTGGGCGCCAACGCCATGCTGGGCACCTCTCTGGCCTGCGCCAAGGCCTGCGCCGAGGCGCTGGACCTGCCTCTGTACAACTATATCGGCGGCGTCAACGCCAAGACCCTGCCCGTGCCCATGATGAACGTGCTCAACGGCGGCGTTCATGCCCCCAGCAGCGCGGCGGACATCCAGGAGTATATGATCATGCCCGTGGGCGCCAAGAGCTGGAAGGAAGCCCTTCGGATGTGCTCCGAGGTGTTCCATGTCCTGGCCAAGGTGCTCCACACCTCCAGCGTGGGCGACGAGGGCGGCTACGCTCCCTCCGATCTCGCCAGCGACGAGGACGGCCTGAAGGCCCTGGTGGAAGCCATTGAGAAGGCCGGCTACAAGCCCGGCGAGGATTTTATGCTGGCCATGGACGCGGCCTGCTCCGACTGGTTCAATAACGAGGATCAGTGCTACCACCTGCCCAAGCGGGGCGTGACCCTGACCCGGCAGGAAATGGTGGATATGTGGGCCGGCTTCTGCGATCGCTACCCCATCAT
>CADAGW010000417.1 GCA_902787475.1 uncultured Eubacteriales bacterium | reverse complement strand
GAAGATCACGTCCCGACGCTGGGGCACGTTGTCGGGGCGGGGGAAGTGGATGTCCGGGCGGGTGATGAGGATGAGGGGCGTGTCCGGCTGGGCGTCACGGAAGCGGGTCACAAAGGGCAGATGGGTCTTCTGAAGGTGCTCAAGGGTGGGCGCGTTGTGGTCGTAATCGCAGACGAACACGCTCATGGGAAGACCGGAGATATAGTCCGCCATGGCCGTTTCGCCCCGGGCGTTGCCGGAAAAGCCCAGGTTGACAAAGTCCAGGTCCAGCTGGCGGGAGAGGATATTGGCGTAGTTCATGCCGGGCCGGGAGGCGCAGCCCCCCTGGGTAATGGAGGAGCCGTAGAACACCGCGGGCAGGGCGTGGGCGTAGGGCCGGCCGGGGCGGAGCACGGAATCGGGCTTCAGCCCCACATACACGTCCTTCACGTCGTGATACAGGGGGAAATTGATCTCGTATTCGTGCACGCCCTGGGTGTATATGGGCGCTTCCACGATGTAGGGCGTATGCTCGTCCATGGGGGGAATGAAGGCGCGGATGAACACCCCGTCCTGATACAGGTCGAACCCGCCGGAGCCGGTCAGGGGCATGTGGGGCATGGGCAGGGAAAAGGGCATGTCCACCTTCAGGGCGATGACTGAGCTGTCCGTGGCGAAGCGGACGCGGCCGCCGGAGGTGTTTTTGTACAGCGCCACGGTGCCCTCGTTGACCTGCCGGGCAATGGAAACGGGCAGGCGGCAGTACCAGCCCTCCTCCCGCATCAGTCCATACAGGGAAAAGGGCGCCTCCGCCGCGTTCAGATAGGTCAGGTCGCCCTCCTTGGGAGCGGGCACGGAAAAGTTTTTGTCGATGTCGGATATGCGCTTCATACAAACGCTCCTTTGCTTTATTGGATCAGCTTTTCCAGGGTCTCCATGATCTGGTCCACGTCGTAGGGCTTGGCCAGGTGGCTGTTCATGCCGGTGGACAGGGCGTTCTTTTTGTCCTCCTCAAAGGCGTTGGCCGTCACCGCCACGATGGGCACCCCCGCCTTGACGGGATCGGCCATGGCCCGTATGCGCCGGGCGGCCTCGTAGCCGTCCATAATGGGCATCTGAATGTCCATCAGCACCACGCTGTAATACCCAGCGGGCTGGCTTTCTATCTTCTCCACCGCCGCTTCTCCGTCCGGGGCGATGTCCACCGCCAGCCCCGCCTCCTCCAGTATGGCCTGGGCGATCATTTGGTTCAGTTCGTTGTCCTCGGCCAGGAGCACCCGCCTGCCGTGGAAGCGGCGCTGCTTTCTGGCGGGCCGGGCCGCCTTTTCGGGAGTAAGGGGCCGGGTGAGGGCGTCCCTGAGATCGGACAGGAACAGGGGCTTGGGGCACAGTACCGTGACGCCGGCCTCCATGGCGTCCTTCTCCACCTCGGAGCAGTCGTAGGCCGTGGCCATCACGATGGGCACGTCGGGCCCGGCCATGGCGCGCAGGCGGCGGGCGGCATCAAGGCCGCTCTCCCCCGGCATGATCCAGTCCACCACGAAGGCCCGGAAGGGGTCGCCTTCCTCGATGGCCCCGGCGCAGAGGGCCTCCGCCTGCTGGCCGGAGGCCGCCCACTGGGCCCGCAAGCCGATTTCCTCCAGCATGGCGCAGATGGAACGGGAGCAGCTTTCATCGTCGTCCACCACCAGGGCCCGGGCGCCGCGGAGCAGGGGGATGGGGGATATGGGCTCCGCCGGGCGGGCCACTCCGCAGGGGATGTCCACCACGAACTCGGTGCCCTGTCCCTCCTGGGAGGTCACGGATATGGAGCCGCCCATCATGTCCACGATGCTCTTGGTGATGGCCATGCCCAGGCCCGTGCCCTGTATGCCGCTGACGGTGCTGGTCTTTTCCCGGGTGAAGGGCTCAAACAGGGTCTTTTGGAATTCCCCGCTCATGCCGATGCCGTCGTCCCGCACCCGGAACCGGAACAGGGCCCGATCCGGGTCAGGGCTGGGCCTTTCGGTGACCTCGAAGCGGACGCAGCCCCCGGCGGGGGTGAACTTCACCGCGTTGGACAGAAGGTTCAGCAGCGCCTGGTTCAGCCGCAGTTTGTCGGTCACCACGTCCTCGTGGACCACGCCATGGGCCTCGAAGTAGAGGTTCAGCTCCTTTTCCTTGGCCGCGGACTGTATGATGGTCTTAAGGTCATGGAGGATCTGGGGCAGGTTGGCCCCGGAGGGGTGGATCGCCATTTTGCCGCTCTCGATGCGGCTCATGTCCAATAC
>CADAGW010000416.1 GCA_902787475.1 uncultured Eubacteriales bacterium | reverse complement strand
GAAGCCGACGAAGCAATCCGTCCCCCCACAGCTTCAATTATATTAAGAACAATCCATCATTCTGATGTAATAAGGAAGAATGGTCTGTCGAGTACATTCAGGCTCGGACTGAACGCATGGCAAAGGAGATCATGTCCATATTCGCTCTATAAAATGATGCGCCGTCACCAATTATCTGTGATGGCGTATCTTCTGTGTATATTTTTCCCCCGCCGAAGGCGAAAATGGGATTCCAAAGGGCCTGGGCCCTTTGGCCGGGGTCTGGGGCCGGGGAGGCCCCAGCGTTTTCCCTAACCCCCAAACGCCTTTTTCACCGCGGCGTACCCCATCTTGGGCCGCCGGAATTCGTCCACCACGCCCTTGTTGTTCATGGTGCGGGGCCGGGCGGAGAACCATTTTTCCTCGCACACCCGGCAGTCGGCGAACTGCCACACATACACCCCGGACAGCCGCTTGTCGCGGAGGGCGGCGGAGAGCTGGAATTGGAGGATGTCCGCCTGCCGCTCCTCGCTCCATTTGACCCGGCCCAGCGGATCGTGATACCCCGGTATGGCCCCGGCGCCGATCTCGGATACCAGGCAGGGCTTCCCCTTGGCCCCGTGCCCATCCGACCAGGCCAGTATGTCCCGTATGCATTTTTCCGGATCCTCGTCCGTGTACCACAGGGGATACAGGTTCCAGCTGACGATGTCCGCCAGATCCAGGCACACGTCGGTATAGTGCCGGCAGGTGGCGAAGGTGACGGGCCGGGTGGGATCCATTTCCCTCAACTGCCGCAGGTTTTTCTCATATACGCCCCGGCCAAACTCCGTCTCGCTCTCGCACTCGTTGAGCACGCCCCACACGTATATACAGGGATGGTTTACGTGCTGGGCGATCATCTCCCGGTTGCAGTCCGATATCTGCCTTTCAAAGGTCTCCGTCCTGAGTATCTCCCCGGGAATGGCCCTGGCGTGGTGCTCCTCCCACACCAGCATCCCCATCTCGTCGCACAGATCCAGAAACCTTTGGTCGTTGGGGTAGTGGCAGGTGCGCACGGAGTTTCCGCCCATGTCCCGCATCAGCTCCAGATCCAGCGCCATGGCCTGGGGCGGCACGGCGCATCCGAACTGGCCCCAGTCCTCATGGCGGTTGAAGCCCCGGATGGTCAGCTTTTTGTGGTTGAGGAGTATGTCCTCGCCCGCCACCTCCACCGTCCGGAACCCCACCCGGTCGAAAAGGTTGTCGATTTGGACCCCGTTTTGCCCCAAAACGGCCCGCAAACGGTACAAATTGGGGCTGTTTTGGTCCCAAACGGACACGTTTTGGACCCCAAAAATCACCTCTTCAGACCCCGTTTCCCCCTCCGAGAGGGTCATATGGGCCTCCCCCGAGCCCCCGGCGGCGTCCACAGTGAGGGAATACCGACCGCCCTTCATGGCGTGCACCCACACCCGCGCATGTACCTCGAAGGCCCCCTCCCCCGTCTCCCGGGCGTAAAAGGCCGTCCGCTGGATGTAGGCCCCCTCCACCATGTGCGCCTCCACCGGCCGGGTGATGCCGCCGTAGGTCATGTAGTCGTTGGGGATGTGCAGGGCGGATTCGGGAGAAAACCGGTTGTCCACCGCAACCGTCAAGGTGTGGGCCCCCGCTTCCGCCTCCGGGATCAGGATATCAAAGCCCGTAAAGGCGTTGTAGTGGCCGCCCACCTCCCTGCCGTCCCAATACACCCGGGCGGTGTGGCTCACGCCGCCAAACCGCAGAAGCACGCCGCCCCGCCGGGGCAGGGACACGCCGCGCCGGTACTCCGCCGTGCCCCGCCAGTCCCCAAGCCCCGGCAGACTCTCCCACACGCCGGGCACGGGAGCCGTCCTTTCCTCCCCCGCCGCCTTCAGCGTCCACAGTCCGTCCAGGCTTTGCACAATGCGTATCTCATGTTCCGGAAACAGGCGAAGCATACATTTCCCTCCTTATCATTCCTTGCAGGATATGACAAAAGCCAGCCCTGCCCAAATCCCGGGCACGGCTGGCCATGAATTACGCCCTGCGGCTCATGCGGCGGATGCCCAGCTGGTCAAACAGGTCGTTCGCCGCCCTCCAGCCCTCCAGGTTCGCCAGGTGCTCCGGCTTGGGGGCGTCCACGCCGATGACGCCGGTGACGCCCTCCTGGGCCGCCACGTCCCAGAACGCCCGGCAGGGATAGCCCAGGCCCGGATGATGGCCCGCCTGCGCGTAGAGCACGCCCAGCATATTGTATTCCAGGGGCACGTCCAGCGCCACG
>CADAGW010000415.1 GCA_902787475.1 uncultured Eubacteriales bacterium | reverse complement strand
AGGTCCTTGGCCATGCGGAACTGGTAGGGCGGGATGTGCTTTCGATGGGTGACGTAGCTGGGGATGCCTCGGGACAGGGCCGGATAGGCCTGGGCCATCCAGGAAAAGAAATCGTCCTGCCATTTGGATAAGGCCTGTTTGTTGCCCAGGATATCCTTGGCTGACAGCCGCCCGTCCCTGGTGATGGGGCAGAAGCTCAGGTGCATGTGGGGCGTTTTTTCGTCCATGTGGACCACCGCGGAGATCACGTTCTCTTTGCCGATCCGCCCGTAGAGGAACTCAGCGGCCCGCTCGAAGAACCGCCGCTGCTCCGTCCGCGTCATCCCATCCAGCAGCTCCGGCGAAGCGGTGACTAACGTCTCCACCAGGACCGTGCTGTTGGACCGGATTTTGCACCCGGCTTTGCCGATCATCCTCGTATAGGCATCCTTGTACCGGCCCTCGGGTTCGATCAGGTGATAGTTGTCCTTGGACCGAGTGAGGTCGATATTTGGATTGCTCTTATATTCCACCTTCTTTCTCTCGTTGTGTCGGTCACGGCAGGCGACGCCGCCGGCCTTGCACTTCTGAAAGCGCAGGATCGCGTACAATGGCATAGGGATCATGCCACCTCCTTCTCGTTCGTGAATTTTGTTTGGTTGTGTGATTGGTCGCTGGATTGGTTGAATGAATCATAGCTTTTTCCTTTCTTTGGTTTGGTTGTGCGGGCAAGGAAGAACGCCGCCTTGTATTTATGTGTGTTTTGCGGACTTCCTTGCCAAATGGAATAAGAAAAACACGGCTTTGCCGCCCCAGGATAATCCTGGTGGGATCGCCTCCGGCGCTCCTGCCGCAGGCCCTTTCAGGAACCTACGGCGAGGCCAGCCAAGCCGTATAACACACTACACCTACTGCGTAGGTGGTGTGCCCTTGCAGGGAGCCGGCGGGCGACCGTGCCCGCGGGGATGTCGGCAGCGGGAACCTGCGCCAGGGCACAGGACCCCGTTTCTGCCGCCACGGTGGGGTGCCGGAAGACCGCAGGAGCCTCGCTTTTTCCTGCGGCGTACTTCCTTCCTTGCACCCCTGGGGACGGCGGCCTATGCCTGCTGGCGCAGGGGCCGCAGATCGAAATACCAGGTGGAGCCTCGCTTGACGGACTTGAGCCCCAGCTCCTGCTTGGCGTTCTCCACCGTCTTGCGCTTGAAGCCCCGCTGGGCGAACAGGGCGAAGGCCTCGTTGGAGGGCACCTCCTCCTGCCGGGCGGCCAGCTCCGCGAATACCTCCTCCGCCTGCATGACCTTGGTGGGCACCTGGTCGCCCTCGCTCTCCCCGCCGCGAAGCAGCTCCTCCGCCGTGATGTCGCTGGTGCCCAGGAAGGACACCTGCCCGTCGGCCACCTCGAAGGACAGGGTCTGGCCCAAAGGCGCCAGGTTCGATTTGATGTGGGCCATGTGCAACACGCTCGGCTCGTCCTTCTCCCGGCGCACCAGCAGGATGCTCCGGGCGGCCCCGGCGATGTCGATGGACCCCAGGCCCCGGTATAGCCCGCCTTGCCCCTTGGCCTTGTTCATGTGCCCCACCAGCACGATGGCGCAGCCGGTCCGCTGGGCGATGCCCGCCAGGGCGTGGAAGGCGGGGCGCACCTCGTTGGCCCGGTGCATGTCCACCTGGGCACCGAGATACGCCTGCAGGGGGTCCAGGATCAGGAGCCGCGCGCCGGTGGCCGTGATGGCGTCCTCGATCCGGGCGTCGGTGAAGGTAAGCGCCGCCTTATCCTCGTTCACCACGAACACCCGGCTGCAATCAGCCCCCGCGTCCTCCAGCCGGGGCTTGATGGTGTCGCCCAGGCCGTCCTCCGCTGTCTGGTAGATGCAGGTCATGGGCTCCCGGCCGAACGCCTCGCTGAACAAAGGCTCGCCTCGGGACAGCCGGGCGATGATGGCCATCATGAGCAGGGTCTTTCCCTCGCCCGGGTCCCCCTGAACGATGGAGATCTTGCCGAAGGGCAAATAGGGGTAGTAGAGCCAGTCCACCTCCTGCCGGGCCACCTCGCCCATGTTGATGAGTTCCAGTTGGCTCATGGCGATCAGGGTACAAGCTTGATAAACGTACCCATGGAGGCCAGGGCTTCCTCCCATGTGGGATCGGGATCTGCGTCCTTCCGCGAGAAAACGTAAAACATCTGTACGTCGTCGCCGGCGTCGGCTTTCGCCTGTTCCATGTACCGACATACATCGGCATAGTTGACGACGGTCAGACTACCCTTGTTCTGATTTTTGTTCCTGTTG
>CADAGW010000414.1 GCA_902787475.1 uncultured Eubacteriales bacterium | reverse complement strand
CGCCCTGTGGGCGAAATACGGCGAAGTAAGCCCAATGAGCAAAGGAGTTTTTGAATATACAGATTCCCAAAACGACTATGCTGAATTGAGTGCCGGGCGAAGTGACGAAGCAATCCGTCCTCCCGCCTCTCCCGACATCACACAAACAGCCTGCCAGACATCTCTATCTGACAGGCTGTAATTGTATGATTTCCCCGCCCGAAGGGCGGCAAGAAGGGATTCCAAAGGGACTGGTCCCTTTGGTCAGGGAGTCTGAGGGGCAGAATGCCCCTCAGCGCCTCCCCCCGCCCCATCACTCCAGCTCAAACGCTCCGGTATACAGCTGATAATACTTCCCCTTCTCGGCGATGAGCTTTTCATGGCTGCCCCGCTCGATGATCTCTCCGTGCTCCAGCACCATGATCACGTCGGAGTTCTGCACGGTGGACAGCCGGTGGGCGATGACGAACACGGTCCGCCCCTTCATCAGCTGATCCATGCCCTTCTGCACCAGCGCCTCGGTGCGGGTATCGATGGAGGAGGTGGCCTCGTCCAGTATCATCACCGGCGGATCGGCCACGGCGGCTCGGGCGATGGCGATCAGCTGCCTCTGCCCCTGGGACAGGCTGGCCCCGTTGCCGGTGAGCATGGTGTCGTACCCCTGGGGCAGGCGGCGGATGAAGTCGTCCGCGTTGGCCAGCCTGGCCGCCTTCACGATCTCCTCGTCCGTGGCGTCCAGCTTGCCGTAGCGTATGTTCTCCTTCACCGTCCCGGTAAACAGATTGGTGTCCTGCAGCACGATGCCCAAACTCTTTCGCAGATCGGCCTTCTTGATCTTGTTGATATTGATGCCGTCGTACCGGATCTTGCCGTCCGCGATGTCGTAAAACCGATTGATCAGGTTGGTGATGGTGGTCTTGCCCGCGCCGGTGGCGCCCACAAAGGCCACCTTCTGCCCCGGCTCGGCGTAGAGGGTGATGTCCTTGAGCACCGTCTTGCCGGGCACGTAGGCGAAATCCACGTCGAACATGCGCACGTCGCCGGTGAGCCTGGTGTAGGTCACCGTGCCGTCGGCCTGGTGGGGATGCTTCCAGGCCCAAAGGCCGGTGCGCTCCTTGCTCTCCACCAGCTGGCCGTTTTCCTCCCGGGCGTTGACTAGGGTCACATATCCCTCGTCCTCCTCGCTCTTCTCGTCCATCAGGGCGAATATGCGGCTGGCCCCCGCCAGAGCCATGATCACGAAGTTGATCTGCTGGGAGATCTGGCTCACCGGCATGGTGAAGGACCGGGACAGCTGCAAAAACGCCACCACAGCGCCCAGGCTCAGCCCCGTCACGCCGTTTATAGCCAGCGCGCCGCCGATGATGGCCAGTATGGCGTACTGCAGATGCCCCAGGTTGTTGTTGATGGGGCCCAATACATTGGCAAACCGGTTGGCCTGATAGGCGTTCTCGCACAGCTCCTCGTTGATCTTATCAAAATCCCGAATCGCCGCGTCCTCGTGGCAGAACACCTTCACCACCTTCTGCCCGTTGATGGTCTCCTCGATATACCCGTTCACCTTGCCCAGCGCCTTCTGCTGGGACACGAAGTACTTCCCGCTCTTTTGCGCCACCTTGCCGGTCACAAACATCATGGCCAGTATGATCAGTATGGCGAACAGGGTCAGAAGGGGACTGGTGGTGATCATAAACACGAACACCACCACGATGGTCACCATGGAGGAGAAGGTCTGGGGCAGGGACTGGGAGATCATCTGCCGCAGGGTGTCGGTGTCGTTGGTGTAGTGGGACATGATCTCCCCGTGGGTGTGGGAGTCAAAATACCGTATGGGCAGGGTCTGCATGTGGGCGAACATATCGTCCCGGATCTTCTTGAGCACCCCCTGGGCCACCGTCACCATGATCCGGTTGTAAAACAGCGTGGACAGCATGCTGGCCACAAACACGAACGCCATCCTGACGATGGCCATCAGCAGCCCCGAAAAGTCCGGGTTCGCCGCCTGGCACAGGGGCTCTATGTAGTCGTCGATCAGGGGCTGCAAAAACTTCGACCCCATGGCCCCGCATATGGCGCTGACCACGATCAGCGCCGCCACCGCCAACAGCTGCGCCTTATAGGGCTTCACCACCAGCTCCACCAGCCGGGAGGCGGTCTTTTTGTCGAATTCGGCCTTTTTGCCCGTCGCGGGCGGTCTCCTCATCATTCTTCCCCGCCTCCCTTCCGCTGGGATGTGTACACCTCGCGGTATATCTCGTTCCGGCTCAAGAGCTCCTCGTGGGTGCCCAT
>CADAGW010000413.1:2309-4531 GCA_902787475.1 uncultured Eubacteriales bacterium | reverse complement strand
GCTCATGCCCAGCTCTGCCAATTCCCGGGTGACACCGGCCTCGAAGGCGTGGGAGAGGGCCATGCGGCTTTCGTGGAGGGCCTCGCAGGCATGGGTGAGATCGGCGCGGGCCTCGTCAAGGCGCGCCTTCAGCTCCTTGACCATCTCATCGGAATTGGCCAGGAGGGATAATTCCTTTTTGCTCTGCTCGCCGTAGGCAATGACCTCGGCCAGGGTGGGGCCGTATTTGCGCTTGAGCTTGTCCAGGTGGTCAAGCCTCGCTCCGATCTTTTCAAACCGGGCGGCGTCAAATTCCATGCCGTCCTGAAGGTCCCGAAGCTCGTAGCCTATGTCCTGGGCCTGGTAGTACAATTCGTCCAGCCGCTTGGCCAGGGAGTCGAACCGGGGGTCCAGGTCCGCCACGCCCCGCATGGCGGCGGCGGAGTGCTGCACCTGCTCCTGCACGCTGGCGGAGCGCTGGGAGCCCTCATAGATGAGGCGGTAGGCCTTTTCCACAGCGGCGGAGATCTTTTCGCCGTTCTGCATCAGGCGGAATTTCTGCTCCAGGGCCTCGTCCTCGCCGCTTTTGAGCTTGGCGGAGGAGATCTCCTCGGCCTCCCGACGCAGCGTGTCCGCCCGGCGGGCCCGGTCCACGGTCTCCTTTTCCAGGGCCTCCAATTCCCGCCTGCGGGCGGAGAACCGGGCGTAGGCCTGGGCGGCGGCGGATAAAAGGGCGGCGTGGTCGTCGCCGCCGAAATCGTCCAGTATGCCAAGGTGCCGGGCGGGTATCAGAAGGGACTGGTTTTCGTGCTGGCCGTGAAGCTCACAAAGGCACGCCCCCAGGCGCTTTAAAAGCGACAGGGGGACGGCGGAGCCGTTGACCCGGCACAGGCCCCGGCTGCCCATTTCCCGCTCCAGTATGAGGCAGTCCTCCTCCTGGGGGATGCCCGCCTCTTCCATGATGGCCCGGGCCCCGCCCAGGCGGCGGGTGTCGAATACGGCCTGCACCAGGGCCCGTTTGCACCCGGTGCGGATCATGTCTTTGTCTGCCCGGCCACCCAGGGCCAGGGTGAGGGCATCCACCACGATGGACTTGCCCGCGCCGGTCTCGCCGGTGAGCACGTTGAGGCCCGGCCCGAATTCAAGGTTCATCCGCTCGATCAGGGCGAAGTCGCGGATGGTCAATTCCATGAGCATGGCATTTCCCCCGTCAGAGCATGGCCCGGAACCGGGCCACCACGTCCTCGGCGATGTCCCGGGAATGGACCACCACGAATATGGTGTTGTCCCCGGCCAGGGTGCCCACCACCTCGGGCCACTTCATGCTGTCTATGGCCTCGCAGGCGCTGCTGGCGGACCCGGGCAGGGTCTTGATCACGATGAGATTTTCCGCCATGGTGATGGACAGCACTGAGGCGGCGAAGATCTGTATGAACCGGTCGTTCTGACCCTTATCGGGCCGCTCGGCGCAGGCGTATTTGTAGCCGCCCCGCTCGGAGGGCACCTTGAGCAGGCGAAGCTCCTTGATGTCCCTGGATACGGTGGCCTGGGTCACGTTGACCCCGTGGCGCTTGAGCTGCTCGGCCAGCTCCTCCTGGGTCTCTATCTCCATGCGGTCGATCAGTTCCAGTATCATGGCATGACGTACAGATTTCATATGGTCCCCTCCATCTATTCCAAAAGCGAGAGACTCGCCCTTTATTCGCACTATACAGGCTTACTGTATAATCATACCATATTTTTCATGATTCGTGGGCGCTTATGAAATTTTTAACACAATCTGCCACTTTTTTTGCATCCAGACCGCACTCTTCGATCTGCTGGGCGACGGTGGCGTGGGATATGAACCGGTCCGGAACGCCCAGGGTGAGGACGGGGCCGTGGGCCGCCTCCCGCACCGCGGAGCCGAAGCCGCCCAGGACCGTGTTTTCCTCCAGGGTGACGATGGGCATGCCGTCAAGGGAGGCGAGGCAGTGATTGTCCAGGGGCTTTATGAACCGGGCGTTTATCACGGCGACGGACAGGCCGGCATCCTTGAGCATGTCCGCGGCAGAGAGGGCGGAGGAAACCATGTTGGGGCCCACGGCCAGTATGGCGCAGTGAGTACCCGCGCGGAGCGTCTCCCAGGAGCCCGAGAAAATGGGCGGCAGGGCTTCCTTGCCGTCGTCCGGGGCGTCCTTGGGGTAGCGGATGGCCATGGGGCCGGGGAGGGAGCGGGAGAGGCGCATGAGGGCCCGAAGCTC
>CADAGW010000413.1:0-2271 GCA_902787475.1 uncultured Eubacteriales bacterium | reverse complement strand
TCTGAAGGCACACGTCGTGGATCACTTGGTCGTAGCCCCGCTGAAGGAAGGTGGAATAGACGCATACATAGGGCCGCATGCCGGAGGCCGCCATGCCGGCGGCCATGGTGACCATGTGCTCCTCGGCGATGCCCACGTCGAAAAAGCGGTTTGGGAACTGGGCGCGGAAGGGCTCCAGACCCGTGCCGCCGGGCATGGCCGCCGTGAGGGCGCAGACGGCGGGATCGCTTTGGGCCATGGAGATCAGCTCCCGGCACATGGCGGAGGCGAAGGAGGGGCGGCGGGGGCTTCCCGCCGGGCTCACGCCATGGTATTTGTCCGGCTCCTTTTCAGCCGGCGGATAGCCGATGCCCTTTCTGGTGAGCACATGGAGAAGGACGGGCTTTTGTATGGCCTTGGCCCGCTTGAGGGCTTTTATCAATTTTTCCGTGTCGTGGCCGTCTATGGGGCCGTAGTAGGAAAAGCCCAGGGACTCGAAGAACTCCTCGCCGATGAGCAGGGAGTGGACGGCCCGCTTGATGGCCTGCACGAACCGGGACAGGGGCATACCGACCAGGGGTATGGCCTCCACGCCCTTTTTGACGGCGTCCCGGGTGTGGCGGTAGCCCACGCTCTGGCGAAGGCCGCTCAGGTGCCGGGCCAGGGCTCCCACGTTGCGGGATATGGACATTTCGTTGTCGTTGAGGATGACGATGAGGGGCGTGCCGCCGTGACCCGCCATGTTCATGGCCTCGTAGCACATGCCGCCGGTCAGGGCCCCGTCGCCCACCAGGGCGATGACGCTGTGGCTTTGGCCCATCAGGTCCCGGGCGGAGGCCAGGCCCAGGGCGGCGGAAATGGCGGTGGAGGCGTGTCCCGCGCCGAAGGCGTCCTCATCGCTCTCGTCCCTCCTGGGAAAGCCGGACGCGCCGCCCTGTTCCCGGAGGTGTTCAAAGGAAGCCTCCCGGCCGGTCAGCAGCTTGTGGGCGTAGCACTGGTGGCCCACGTCGAACACCAGCCGGTCGGTGTGGAAATCGAATACGGTATGAAGGGCGATGGTCAATTCCACCGCCCCGAGATTGGAGGCCATATGTCCGCCCTGGCGCTTCACCGTGGTGATGATGCGCTCCCGGAGCCGGGCCGCAAGATCACGCCGCTCATCCGCGGTCATGCGGGCAAGCTCTTCGTGGCAGGGAAAGGAGAAATGGTCATGAGTCATTTCCTGGTTCAATGCTTTGTCTCCTGTATCTGTGTCAGCCCTGATCCAGCGCCTTGAACGCGCCCTCCAGGTCCTCCTTCATGGCGTCCACGCTCTCCTGGCCCACGTGGATGCGGATCAGGTTCCTGGGCAGGTGGGAGCGCTTCAAGGATTCGTCGTCCGCGCCGATGGTCAGGCCGATCATGAGGCTTTCAAACCCGCCCCAGCTACAGCCGTTGCGGAAGATGCGGCAGGAGCGGATGAAGCGCCGGCATTCCTCGGGGGTGGCGTCCAGCGTGATGCTCATAAGGCCCGTGCAGCCCCGCATGTATTTGTGATAGAGGGCTTTGTCGGGGTAGGAGTCGAGAGCAGGGTAGTTGACCTGGGCGACCCGGTCATGGCCCTCCAGGAATCGGGCGATCTCAAGGCCGTTTCTCTGGTGCACTGGCAGGCGGGCGGACAGGGTGCGCATGCCCATGATCAGCATCCAGCTGACGTTGGGGCTCATGATGCCGCCCAGGAGCAGCAGCTCGTTGTTCTGGATGGACTCGATGATCTCTTTGCACGCCACCAGCGCCCCGCCAAGGAGGTTGGAATGTCCGCCCAGATATTTGGAGGCGGAGTGCACCACGATGTCCACGCCGTGGGATAGGGGGTTCTGGAAGATAGGGGTGGAGTAGGTGTTGTCCATCACGGTGCCGATGCCCCGCTCTTTGGCGAAGGCGGTGACGGCGTCTATGTCCTGCATGCGGAAGATGAGGCTGGACGGGCTTTCCAGGTAGATCAGGCAGGTGTCCTTTTCCACCGCGTCCAGTATCTCCTCGGTGCTCTCGCCGTTGACCAGGGTGCACCGCATGCCAAAATGCCGGGGGAGGTAGCCGGAACCGATGCCGGTGGCCCCGCCGTAGGCGTTGGTGACCACCACCATGTGGGCGCCGGGCCTGGTAAAGTGGAGCATGGCCGCGGAAATGGCCGCCATGCCGCTGGCGAACACCAGGCCGCCCTCTCCGCCCTCCAGGGCCGCGATCTTCCTTTCGGCGATCTCGGTGGTGGGGTTCACGGTACGGGTGTAGTAATACTGCACCGGGTTGTCT
>CADAGW010000412.1 GCA_902787475.1 uncultured Eubacteriales bacterium | reverse complement strand
AACGTGACCCTTGGCCTGACCACGGCTGGGGGGATGCGCAAGAGCGACGCCAAAGACGTGGCGGTGGAGGCCCTGTCCCGTGTGGGCATGGCGGACTATCTCAGCTATTATCCCTCCCAGCTCTCCGGCGGCCAGCAGCAGAGAGTGGCCATCGCCCGGGGCCTGGCGTCGGGGCCTGAAATCATCTATTTCGATGAGCCCACCAGCGCCCTGGACCCGGAACTCATCGGAGAGGTGCTCTCCGTGATGCGGTCCCTGGCGGAGGAGGGCATGACCATGCTGGTGGTGACCCACGAGATGGACTTCGCCCGCAACGTGTCCAGCCGGGTGATGTTCATGGAGGACGGGCAGGTGATCGAGTCCGGGCCGTCCAGGGCGTTCTTCGAGAGCCCCAAGCAGGCCCGGTCCCGGGAGTTCATACGCACCATATTGGAATCCAGGAAATAAACGGCAGGAGGGGTATCATGGCGGATCTGATCAAAAACGGCATGCATGGCTGCAGTCAGGAGGACGAATATGTGCGCCCGGAGGACCCGGTCATACAGGAGCGGCTTGAGTGGTTTCAGGACCAGAAGCTGGCGCTGATGATGCATTTCGGCATCTATTCCGAGCTGGGGCTGTGCGAGTCCTGGCCCCTGTCCGACGAGGACGCGGTGTGGTCCAGGGAAGCCGTGGACTGGGAGAGCGATCCAGCGGTGTTCCGCAGGCAGTATGTGGAGCTGAACAAGAGCTTCAATCCCGTGCGGATACAGCCCGAGGTGTGGGCGGACGTGGCGGCCAGGAACGGCTTTAAGTATCTCATATTCACCACCAAGCACCACGACGGGTTCTGCATGTTCGATACGAAGTACACCGACTACAAGGTGACCTCTCCGGACTGCCCCTTCCACACCCACAGGCACGCCAATATCGCCAAAGACGTGTTTGACGCCTTCCGGCAGAAGGGCATCGCCATCGCTGCGTATTTCTCCAAGCCGGACTGGCACTGCCCCTGGTACTGGGCCAAGGGCATGGACAAGCCTGTGGGGGCCTGGCGAAATCCCACCTACAAGCCCTCGGAGCATCCGGAGATCTGGGAAAAATTTGTGGAATATACCCACAACCAGATCATGGAGCTGATAGAGGACTACGGGCGGATCGACATACTGTGGCTGGACGGGGGCCAGGTGCGGCCCCAGAACGGGCAGGATATACGGCTCAGCGACGTGGTGGCCCGGGCCCGGAAGATCCAGCCCTGGCTGCTGACCGCGGACCGGACCGTGGGAGGGCCCAACGAGAACTACATTACGCCCGAGCAGAGCGTGCCCAGCGGGCCCATACACGTGCCGTGGGAGAGCTGCGTCACCGTGGGCACCGCCTTCTCCTATCGGTTCGACGAGAAATACAAAACGCCCAGGCAGCTGGTAAAGCTGCTGATCGACGTGGTGTGCAGGGGCGGCAATCTGGCGCTGAACATCGCGCCACAGCCCGACGGGCGTCTGCCCGCGGAGGCCGTGCGGGCCGTGGACGGGCTGGGGGACTGGCTCAGGGACAACGGCGAGGCCATATACTCCACCCGCATGGCGGAGCCCAACGAGGCGGGCAATGTGGCCTTCACCCGGAAGGGCGACGTGCACTACGCCCTGGTGCGCCTGGAGGAGGGGGAAAGGCTTGCAGGCGATATCCTCATTCCCTGGAAGGGCCCCGTGAGCCGCGTGACCTTCGTCAGCGTCCATGGCGAGACCCGGTTCACCCGATGCGATGAGGGCATCCGCGTGGTGGTGCCCGAGATCCTGCGGGGCACCAACCCCATCGCCCCGGTGTTCAAGATCGAGAAATAGAGGAACGGGGAGGACGAGGGGCACGCTGGGGGTTTTCAACCCCCAGACCCCCGACTTAAGGGCCTTAGGCCCTTAAGAATCCCATCTTCCGCCCTTCGGGCGGGGAACCATTTATACACCACAAAAAAGGCCGATGTCGATGATCGGCCTTTTTTCTGATGAAAAAAACGGAAGATTCGCCTTTTCACCGTGTCATTGCGAGACGCGACGCGGCGAAGCAATCCGTCCTCCCATCGTTCACCAATCGTTCATTGTATTTTCAAAGGAAATATGCTATACTAAAGCGGAGAAAATACCATCGAAAGTCAGGAACAGCCATATGACATACGATTCTATCGCCATACTGATCCCAGCCTACAAGCCGGACGAGCGGCTTGTGACGCTGGTGAAGGCATTGAGGGCCAAGGGCTTTTCCCGTGTCGTGA
Organism: uncultured Eubacteriales bacterium; assembly: GCA_902787475.1. Classification (GTDB taxonomy): domain Bacteria; phylum Bacillota; class Clostridia; order Christensenellales; family Aristaeellaceae; genus RUG13279. Next base: position 29 of record CADAGW010000412.1, on the reverse strand, counting down.
CCGTGGACGACGGCGGCGGCGAGGCGTTC
>CADAGW010000411.1 GCA_902787475.1 uncultured Eubacteriales bacterium | reverse complement strand
ATGGCCTGAGACCGTTTCGCTGGGAAGCGATGGATTGGGTTACGGATTGCTTCGCCGGCCTTTGACCTCCCCGCAATGACACGAACCCCCGTTGTCATTGCGGGGAACGAAGGCACGAAGCAATCCGTTCCCTGCCATTCAGCCATACAGATGTGAAAAGTCCGGTTCTGTATTTTCATCAAAAAGAAGGAATCACAGCCGTCGGCGCAGAAGATATACCATTACCCTTTTGAAAACGGAGAAATGAAATGAAGCATGGCGCGCGCCTGAACCGAATACTCATCCTCATCGCCACCGTGGCCGCGGTGGTGGCTTCCGTGATCGTGGTGCGCATCGCGCGCAACGGCCCCAAGCCGGTCTACGACGTGGAGCTGGTGAAAAACGGCGGCATGGAGCAGCTGGACGCCTCCGGGGATGCGGAGGGCTGGTACCGGGACATGTGGTTCTGGGACGACGGCATCAGCGATCTGACCCTGTCCACAGACGCATATGAGGGCGAATACGCCCTGATGGTGGTCAATTACGGGGAAAACGACGCCCGGTTCGTGCAGGATATCGCCGTGGAGCCGGACGCCTGGTATCACCTGTCCTGCATGGTCAAAAGCGAGGACTGCGGAAACGGGCTGGCCGGCGCGGGCATATCCGTGCTGGGCTGCTCCGCCGCCTCCGAATACGCCTATTCCACCCTGGGCGACTGGGTGCGCCTGGATCTATACGGACGCACGGGGGAGAAGCAGCGGACCATGTCCGTGGCCCTTCGGGTGGGGGGATACAGCGCCCTCAACACCGGAAAGGCCTGGTTTGACGACGTGTCCGTGACCCGGGTGCGCTCGGTGCCGGACGCCTTTGAGGCCGTCCGCTTCACCATGGACTTGGGCGGAACCGCGTCTTCCCCCTCCTCTTTCGCATGGCCCATAGCGGTCACGGCCCTGGTCTACGCCGCGGCCTGTCTCATCGTGCTCCAGCGGGGCCGGTTCAACGGGGAGCTGGTGCGGGGCACCTTCCACGAGACCCTGTTCTGCGCCGTGCTGGGCCTGGCGCTGGTGGCCCGGGTGGTGGCGGCCATGCTGATACGGGGCTACGAGGTGGACATGAACTGCTTCGAGGCCTGGAGCTGGCGGCTCAATGACCTGGGCGCGGCGGCGTTCTACGACGACTCCGTGTTCTGCGACTATCCCCCGGGATATCTGTGGGTGCTGTGGGTACTGGGCAAGCTCCGGGCCATATTGGGCATCCGCACCGACGGGCCGGTGACCTGGCTGCTGATCAAGAGCGTGCCCATCGCCTGCGACATCCTCTGCGCCACCCTCGTCTACCGTCTTTCCCGCAAAAGGCTGGGAGAGGTGCCCTCGCTGCTCCTCGGCTCCTTTACGGCCTTTAACCCGGCGATGCTCCTGGACAGCGCCGCCTGGGGGCAGATCGACAGCGTGCTGATCCTTTTGCTCATACTCTGCGTGGCGGAGGCGGAAAGGGGCCGCTGGGTCACAGCCATACCGCTTTACTTCCTCTCCGTGCTGGTAAAGCCCCAGGCCTTTCTGCTTGGCCCGGTGGCCCTCATCATGATCGTGGCGGAGGCCGTTCTCCATCCCAATCGGGGCAAGGCCCTCTTCCGCATCCTGCTGGGCGTGGCGCTGGGCTTCGCCCTCACGGCTCTGGTGGCTCTGCCCTTCGTGTGGAACCGGGGCGGCGGGCCCGTCTCGGGCCTTGCGTGGTTGACGGGGTTGTATACCCGCACCATGGGGTATTACAACTACGCCACCATCAACGCCTGCAATCTCTACGAGCTTCTGGGCATGAACTGGGCCGACCTGTCCGGCTATCCCGCCCTGGTGTGGGTGGGCCGGGGGGTCTACGCCGCGGTGTTCGGCGCGGCGGCGGCGTTTTACTGTATCGCCCGCAAGCGCACCGGCGGGCGGCGGCAGATATACGCCATCTGCGCCATGGTGCTGATGGTGGTGTACGCGTTCGCCACCAAGATGCACGAGAGATACGCCATGCCCGCCATCGTGCTTCTGGCCCTGGCCTACGCCCAGGACCGGGATGCCCGGCTGCTCTATTCCGGCCTGCTTCTGACGCTTGGGCTGTTCCTCAACTGCGCCATGGTGCTTCAAAACGAATACCTGGTGGACAGCATGGCCGTGGCCAACCATCTGGCCTCCCTTTTGAACGTATCCGCTGCCCTTATGTGCCTGTGGGCCTGCGCGGATCTGTGCATCACGGGAAGGGCCCTGCTCCTCAAGCCCCGGGAAAGCGACCAAGAGAAAAAGGAGTCCTT
>CADAGW010000410.1 GCA_902787475.1 uncultured Eubacteriales bacterium | reverse complement strand
CAGGTTGGCCCCGGAGGGGTGGATCGCCATTTTGCCACTCTCGATGCGGCTCATGTCCAATACGTCGTTGATGAGGGACAAAAGATGCTGGCTGGACACGGAGATCTTGTCAAGATCCTCAAGCGCCTGCTCCCGGTTGTCTATGTGGGCCTGGGCCAGGGCGGTAAAGCCCACGATGGCGTTCATGGGGGTGCGGATGTCGTGGGACATGTTATTGAGGAACGCGGTCTTGGCCTGGCTGGCCTTTTCCGCCGCGTCCAGGGCCTGGGAGAGGGCCTGCTGGCTTTTGGCCAGCTCCCGGTTGGTGTTCTCCAGGGTCTGCCGGGCGGCTTCCTTTTCCTTGACCTCCTTGTGGGTGCGGCGGGCGTCGTGCAGGAGGAAGAGTATGATCAGCCCCGCCACCAGCAGTATGGCCGTGCCGAACACCGCCATGTTGTCCCGGATCATGTCCCATATGCCGTATCGGTACAGATCCCCGGTGTAGCGGTAGGAGATGCTCTGGGCGTAGTCCGTGCCCAGCACGTTGAGCCCCCGGTTGATGAGCTTTAGCAGCCCCTCGTTTCCGATCTCCACGCCGAAGCACCGATCATCCCGGCGGCTCGACTGGCGCAGGGACAGGCCCTTGTAGCGGGAATTTTTGAGGATGTCGTTGGCCCTCAGGCCGTTTAGCGTGGTGCAGTCCGCCTGGCCGGAGAGCACGGCAAAGAGGCAGTCCCCGATGGAGGGATACAGCCGGATTTCCGCCTCCGGGTAGTTGGTGCGCACGTAGTAATACTGCATCCGGTTGTTTTCGTTGACGGCGAATACGTTGGTATCCGCGTAGCCCATGCGGTATATCAGCTCCGTGGAGGCGGACACCACGGGCGTGGACTGGTGAAAGCCGCTCTCCTCGGAGTAATACAGCCCGCCGCCCACGGGGAAGGCGGTGTCGATCTCGTCCCTGGCCAGGGCGTCCACCATGTCGTCGTAGTTCTCAAAGCCCTGATAGGTCACTCCGATCTCTTCTACGCCCAGAGCGGAGAGGATGTCCGGCACCAGATCCGCCACGATGCCCGTGGCACGGCCGCTTCCGTCCGCGTCGCTGTAGGGCATGTAGTTCATCAGATACCCCACCCGGATGGCGTCGTGGCCCTCCATCCATTCCCGCTCCGCCTGGGAAAAGGCCCGGGCGGCGACGGAGTAGGAATAGTATTTGGCGCGAAGGGTGTGTATGTAGTTGGGCTCCTCCGCGGCCAGAAGAGCCTGGGCATCGTTGAGCGCCTCCAGAAGGTCATCCCGCCCGGAGCTGACGCACAGGTAATACTCCGATTCTCCGAAGGCGCATACCACCTGGGCGTGGTCCCGGCTGTAGGCCCCGTCGCCCTCGGCGGCCATCACGTCCAGCAGCCCCGAGTCGAAATCGGCGAAGAGGTACTGAAGGTCCGGATAGATCACGATCTGAGCCTCTACGTCATTCCCGGACAGATACCGCTTCAGCACGTCGGCCATGGCGCTCTCCAGCACGCCGATCCGCCGGCCGGAGAGGGAGGCGGGGTCGGAGGTGATGTCCTCTGCGCCTTCGTGGCGCACCAGGTTGTAGGACTCCTGGCCCATAGGCAGTTGGGGGTAGCCCACGATGCCCTGCCGGTCCTCCCGCCAGGCCAGGCCTGCCAACAGGTCGATCTCCCCGTCCAGGAGCATTCGGTACACGTCGCTGAAGGAGCCGTATACGTATTCGTACTTCCAGCCGGTGTACTCGGAGATCTTCTGGTAGTATTCGTAGGCGTAGCCCGTCTTGACGGCCCCTTCCCGGGCCCCCTCCTCGAATACCTCGTTTTCGTAATAGCCCACCCGCACCACGGTCCTGGCCTGGGCCTGGGCGGGGGAAAGGGCGATGGCCCAGACCGCCAAAGCGGCGAAGAGGGCCGCCAGGCGGCGGGGGAGGGACGATCTCTTTGCGTTCATATATTATTGTCCTCTCATATAGAAGAACTGAAAAGGTATATACCACCATCTTCCCCACAGTATAGCATATCACGGGCGAAAAATCTATACCCAAAAAACGATGACAGACCGCCTTGCGGCGGCCTGCCATATGGGCCCCGGATCGTCGTCCTGCCCGGGGTCATTACGCGAACAGGAGCAGGGTGAACTGGGAAAACAGCACGATGCACACCAGGGCCACGGGATAGGTGGCCGCGTAGGAGGAGGCCACGTCCGCCGTCCCGGCGGTCTCGATGAGGGTCCCCAGGGCGGGTGTGGAGGTCATGCCGCCGCAGATGGAGCCCAGGTTGTTG
>CADAGW010000409.1 GCA_902787475.1 uncultured Eubacteriales bacterium | reverse complement strand
CAGTATTTCATTGACCGCGGCCACCAGAGACTCGGAATCCTCGCCCTTGGTCATGGGGAAGGCCACCGGGTCGCCCTCCAGCACCTGCACCACCTTGATGGGAGCTTCGGGCTGCTGGGTCAGGTAGTCGTTAATGGACACCTGGGCGTTGATGGTGGCGTCCACCCGCTTCTGCACCAAGAGCTGTATGGTGTCCGCCAGGGTGGAGGCGTAGGTCACGGTGGCGCCGTAGCTCTCGGCCAGCTCCGCGTAGGTGCTGCCGGGGGAATTGGCGGTGTTTTTGCCCTGCAGATCGTCCACGGTCAGTATATCCTCGTTGTCGCTTCTCACCACCAGCACCTTGTGGGTGTACACGTAGGGCGTGGAGAAGTTGTATTTCTCCGCCCGCTTCTCGGTGTAGCCCACGCCGTTGCAGGCGATGTCGAACCGTCCGGAATCCACGCCGGCCAGTATGGAGTCCCAATCCGTCTGCATGAACTGGGCTTCCACGCCCAGTCCCTCGGCGATCAGCTTGCCGATGTCGATGTCCAGACCCACCAGTTCTCCGTCCTCCTGATAGGTCCAGGGAGCCCAGTCTCCCTCGGTGGCGATGGTGATATAGCCCTTCTCCTGGATACGGGCCAGCAGGTCCGGCTGCGTTTCCTCCGCCAGCGCGCTCACCGCGCCCAGCGCCAGGATCAGAGACAGCGCCAATACAAACAGCTTCTTCATAATGACCTCCTTGTCGGGTCGTTGCTGTGCCCCGGATCAATTCCGAGGTTTATGGTCAGAATTATATCACACCCCGCCATCCATTGCAATGGGGAAACGGTTAACTATGATAGAATCCCGTTATGTTTGTCCATGAATTGTGGCAAAAGCCGCCGGGCCATTCATTTCACCGCCTGAAACGCCGCCTCCAGTGCCGCGATCAGGTCGTCCGCGCTCTCGATGCCGATGGACAGGCGGATGGTGTTGGGCTTGATGCCCTGATCCAGCAGCTCCTCCTCCGTCAGCTGGGAATGGGTGGTGCTGGCGGGATGAATCACCAGGGATTTGACGTCCGCCACGTTGGCCAGGAGGGAGAATATGGCCAGATTGTCGATAAACGCCCTGGCCGTGTCCGCGCCGCCCTTGATCTCAAAGGTGAATATGGACCCGCCGCCCTTGGGGAAATACTTTTTGTACAGCTCATGGCTGGGGTCGCCGGGCAGGGAGGGATGGTGTACCGCCTCCACCTGGGGATGCTCAGCCAGGTATTTCACGATCTTCAGGGCGTTCTCCACGTGCCGCTCCACCCGAAGGGACAGGGTCTCAAGCCCCTGCAAAAACAGGAAGGCATGGAAGGGAGAAAGGGTCGCGCCGGTGTCCCGCAGAAGGATGGCCCGTATATAGGTCACGAAGGCGGCGGGGCCCACCGCGTCGTAGAAGGAAATGCCGTGATAGCTGGGGTTAGGCTCGGCGATCCAGGGATACTTCCCCGAGGCCTTCCAATCGAATTTGCCTCCCTCCACGATCACGCCGCCTATGGCCGTGCCGTGACCGCCGATGAACTTGGTGGCCGAGTGCACCACGATGTCCGCGCCGTAGTCGATGGGCCTGAGCAGATAGGGCGTGGCGAAGGTGGAGTCCACCACCAGGGGGATGCGGTGACTGTGGGCCAGAGCGGCCAGCTTCTCGATGTCCACGATGTTGGAATTGGGGTTTCCCAGGGTCTCAATGAATATGGCCTTGGTGTTGGGCCCGATGGCCGCCTCAAAGGCTCCATCCTCCTCCGGATCCACAAAGGTGGTGCTGACCCCGCTGGTCAGGGGCAGGGTGTGGGCCAAGAGGTTATAGGTGCCGCCGTATATGGTCTTGGAGGCCACGATGTGCTCCCCGCTCTTGGCCAGCGCCTGTATGGCGTAGCTGATGGCCGCCGCGCCGGAGGCCACCGCCAGCGCCGCCGATCCGTTTTCAAGGGAGGCGATCCGCTCCTCGAACACCCCGGAGGTGGGGTTGGTGAGGCGGCTGTAGATGTTGCCCGCGTCCCGCAGACCGAACCGGTCCGCCGCGTGCTGGCTGTCGTGGAATACATAGGAAGTAGTGGCGTAGATGGGCACCGCCCGGGCGTCGGTGGCCGGATCGGCCTGTTCCTGTCCCACGTGGAGCTGGCGGGTCTCAAAGGCCCAGTTGGCGGAATTCTTGATATCAGACATGGTTTTTTCTCCTTTGCTTTTCGTTGGCATAATCCTACCATACTGATAGGTAAATGTCAAATACAGGAATTGTATACCATGGTATAGATTCAATCTATATCATTTTGTT
>CADAGW010000408.1 GCA_902787475.1 uncultured Eubacteriales bacterium | reverse complement strand
CCGCCCCGGTATCCCGGCCCCGCCGCCACCGCCGTCTTGCCCCTGAATACCGCCTGCCAGTCCCGTATCTCCTCCGTCGGCACGCACATGGCCTCGGGCACGATGGCCTGCACCGGCGGCACGCAGGCCCGGGGGCAGGCCACCGTCACAAGGCCCGCGCCGCCCCGCAGGGCCGCTTTGGCGCACATGGCCGCGGCTCCCGCCATGCCCTCCGACCCGGCCAATACCAGCAGGTGCCCGTATGTGTTCTTGTGGGCGTTTCTGTGCCGGGGGGGATCCGGGGCCTCAAACCCCAGCTCGGCCAAGCGCACCTCCCCGCACAGGTCGGGCCCGTCGCCAAACAAGAGCCCCGGCTTCCAGAACCCCATGGTCACGGTGATCGTGGCGGGAATGGCCCACCTGGCCGCCCGCCCCGTATCCGCGTCCAGTCCCGACGGCACGTCCGCCGCCACCACCGGCGCGCCGGACGAGGCGATCTCCCTTTTCAGCCGTTCCATCTCCGGGTCGTCCCCGGGCCGAAACCCGGACCCGAACACCGCGTCCACCCACACGTCCGGCCGTCCGTCAAAGCCCTTCCGGGCCCACTGCCCGGCGAAATGGACACAGGCGGGGGATCTGGGGGGATACACGGCGATCACGTCCGTCTCCGCGCCCCATCTCTGGGCCAGTATGGCCGCGGCGTATCCGTCCGCCCCGTTGTTTCCCGGCCCGCACAAAAACCGCACCCGCCGGGGCGAGAAGGAGGCCGCGGCGTCCCACAGCCTCTTTGCCGCCGCCTCTACCATACGGATCTCGCTCTGTCCCGACCGGGCCTCGGCCCAGCGCACCTCGCCAACCGACAATATGGGCTTCATGGTCTCACCCCTTTACCCTTTAGTGTACCACGCCTCGCGACAGGTTGTCAATTCTGACACACCCGCCCGGGGGGAGGGCGGATACATTTAACCCGCCATAAAGGCCCCGGCCCCGCCCGTCCGGCCACACCGAAATTTTTTGAAAGGATTCATGTTACTTAACTTGACGCCAATGTAGCACGTTGCTATACTAACACAAAAGAAGCCGTTTTGATACGGAATTGAGCCAATCCCACATTCGCGCGAGGTCCGCAAAACGTTATGAGTAGAAAAGATGCCGTGGCAGATCACACTTTGGGCCAGGAACGGTTCCTGACGGAGGAAATGAAGGACCTGATCCATGCCGTGGAGGAGGAGCTGGGCAGCGAGTCCATATCGAAAAACATCCACTTCAGCACCGGGGTGTTAAACCGGCTGGACAGGCAGCTGACCCTTGGGTGCCACCTGATCACGGACACCAATCTTCTTTCCTCCATGGTGGACCGGGCGGCCGCCTCCCGCCTCCCGGTGCAGCTCTCCTGCTTCCTTGACGACCCCTTCGTGGTGTCGGTGGCGTCCCAGCGGCGTGTCACCCGGGCGGAGATCGCCGCCGAGCGGGCCCTGGGCCAGCCGGGCAGCAAGATCCTGGTGGTGGGCAGCGCCCCCAAGATGCTGGATCAGGTGCTCCAGGCCCAGCGCCGCTCCCCTTTGGTGGATACCACCGTCATCGCCGCCGCCTCGGGCTTTGCCAGCGCCGTGGCCACCAAGGAGCGTCTGTGGGACAGCGGCCTCCCCTGCATCGTGGTCAGGGGCAAGGCGGGCGGCCCCATGGCGGCCATGGCCATCGTAAACGCCCTTTTGCGCTCTGCCGCCGACAGGCAGAAATGACTCCCTCCGCCGTCCAGGCCCCGTCCCGGGCGGCGTTTTCGTTCCAACCCGCAAAGGAGAATGCCTATGTCCCCCCGATGGTTTCAGCCCACCGCCCGCTTTTCCGGGGCGGAGGTGGTCTATCGCCGCATGAAGCTCCCCGGGCCCGGCATGCGCATCGTGTTCGTCACCGACGTGCACCGGAGCCGCCAGTTTACCGCATCCCACCTGGACCTCCTCTGCCGCCAGACGGCGGAGCTCGCGCCGGACCTGCTCCTATTGGGCGGGGACTACGGCGAGAGCCGGGACTACGCCCGGGAGGTCCTCTCCGCCCTGGGCCGCGTCCCCGCGCCGCGGGGAAGGGTGGGCTGCGTGGGCAACAACGACGCCCGCCTCTACCCGGACCGGGATGAGCTCAGGGCCCTGGCCGGCGAGGCCGGGATCAGCCTCCTTGTCAACGAAACCCTGCGCCTTGACAATATCACCGTCTCCGCCATAGACGACATCCGCCACGGCCAGCCCGCCTATACGGACCCCTTCCTTGGCGCGGAGGGCCTTCGCATCTGTCTCTCCCACGCGCCCCACGCCCTGCCGCCCGCCTTCGCCGCCATGACGGTCCGCCCTCACCTGGCCTTCTGCGGCCACACCCACGGCGGCCAGTTCAATATTTTCGGCCTCACGCCCTACTCCATAGGCTTTGAGACCATGCTGGAGACCCGCCTGCCCAAGCCGCCCCTGGTATCCGGCGACGGGGAATACCTGGGCGTGCCCGTCATCGTCAGCAACGGCATCGGCACCAGCCGCATCCCCCTGCGCCTGGGCGCGCGGCCCGCCCACAGGCGGAGCGGAACGGGGGATGTTCTCATGATCGACAAATTGAACGCCCGGCAGATCTGCTTCTGCGCGGTGGCCTGCGCCCTGATGGCCGTAGGCGCCTGGATCAGCATACCCACCACGGTGCCCTTCACCCTTCAGACCTTCGCCGTGGCCCTGGTGGCCCTGTGCCTGGGAGCGGGCCTTTCCTTCTGGTCCGTGATCGTATATATTCTCATCGGCGCGGTGGGCGTGCCGGTGTTCGCCGGCTTTTCCGGGGGCATAGTGGCCCTCACCGGCCCCACGGGCGGCTACATCGTGGGCTTTCTCTTCCTGGCCATACTCCCTGGGCTCCTTGAAAAGCGCTGGGGCAGATGGGGCCAGGCCGCGGGCCTTGTGCTGGGCCTTCTCCTGTGCTACGCCGTGGGCAGCGCCTGGTTCATGTACGTCTATGCCCGTCGCTCCAATCCCGTGGGCCTCGCCGCCGTGCTCGGCTGGTGCGTAGTGCCCTTCATCTTCCCCGACGCCGTCAAGCTGGCCCTGGCCTTCGCCGTGGCCCCGCGCATACGCAAGGCGATAAAGAGGGGATAGGGGAATAGGGGAGGCGCTGAGGGCTCCTCGACCCTCAATTCGCAATAGTCGTTTTTTGAAATCCGTATATTCAAAAACTCCTTTGCTCATTGGGCTTACTCCGCCGCATTTCGCCCACTGGGCGGCGGCTGCGTGCGCCCCTCAGACTCCTCGCCAAAGGG
>CADAGW010000407.1 GCA_902787475.1 uncultured Eubacteriales bacterium | reverse complement strand
TCTTGGCCTGATCCGCCTGTGCGGCGGTGGTGAGCTCAGTGATCTTGGCCTGATCCGCCTGTGCGGCGGTGGTGAGCTCGGTGATCTTGGCCTGATCCGCCTGGGCGGCGGTGGTGAGCTCAGTGATCTTGGCCTGATCCGCCTGTGCGGCGGTGGTGAGCTCAGTGATCTTGGCCTGATCCGCCTGTGCGGCGGTGGTGAGTTCGGTGATCTTGGCCTGATCCGCCTGGGCGGCGGTGGTGAGTTCGGTAATCTTGGCCTGATCCGCCTGGGCGGCGGTGGTCAGCTCCGCGATCTTGGCCTGATCCGCCTCTGCCGCGGTGGTGAGCTGGGCGATGGTGGCCTGGTCAGCCTGGGCCGCGGTGGTCAGCTCGGTGATGGAGGCCGCGTGGCTTTCCACCTTGCTGGTCAGGTCGGTGATGGTGGCCGCGTCGGTTTCGGATTGGCTCTCCAGCGCCTCTATGCGGGACTGGGCCTCGCTGATGGCGGCGTCGGCCGCCTTTTGATTGGTGTCCTTCTGGTGGATGGTATATCCCAGGCCTCCGCCCAGTCCGAGAACGGCCGCCACCAACACGGCGACGCCAGCCTTCGTTTTGCCGCTCATGAAGCACCCTCCCTGTCAAAGCGATATCGGGTAGATTTACATCTTATAATATCATATTGCTGGAAAAGATGCAATAGGCGAAGGCACAAAAAACGGCATTTTATTTTACAAAAAATGTACAAAATCCAGAGGACGGGTCAGACCTTGTCCCACAGGCCGTACTGATCGGTGTTTTGAAGGGCCGAGAGCATCCTCTCCCGGGCGTCCGGGTAGAGGGCGCACAGTCTGTCCAGCAGGCGCTTCATTTCTTCTCGCTCCGTGCCGCCGTTGGCGGGGCAGGGGGAGGGCACCACGGGCAGGGCCAGCTTTTTGACGGCGTGGAGGATCTCCTTTTCCGGAGCGTAGATCATGGGCCGGATCTGGGTGACGCCCACGTCGCCTAAATGCGTGACGGGGGAGAAGGTATGTATGCGGCCCTCGTGGAGAAGGGACATGACGAGCGTCTCCAGCGCGTCGTCCCGGTGGTGCCCCAGCGCCAGCTTGCCGCACCCCAGATCCCGGCAGGCGGCGAGCAGGGCCCCCCGGCGCATACGGGCGCAAAGGGCGCAAGGATTGGCTTCCTTGCGCTCTTCAAATACGATCTGGCCTATGCGGGTGGGGATGATGTGATAGGGCACGGAGAGCCTTTCGCACAGGGCGGACACCTCCGAAAGATCGAAGGGCTCAAGGCCCAGCGTCAGCGTCACGGCGGTAAGGCTGAAGGGGTGGGGCGAAAAACGGCGGTAGAGGGACATGGCGCAGAGGAGCAAAAGGCTGTCTTTGCCCCCGGACACCCCCACGGCCACCCGGTCGCCGTCCCCGATCATGTGAAAGTCCTGATCCGCCCGGCGGATGTGGCCGAGTATCCGTTTCATGGGCCCTCCTTACAGGTGCAAAAAGGCGGTGGCCACGCCAAAGAGTATGGTCAGGGAACAGGCGTCCACCAGAGTGGTGATCAGAGGACTGGCCATGAGGGCCGGGTCCAGGCGGGCCTTTTTGGCCAGAAGGGGCAGTGTACAGCCGATGGACTTGGCGATGATGACCGTCAAAAGCATACTGGAGGACACGCATATGGCCACGCCCGCGCCGGTCTGGTTGAGGAACATGAGCCTGAGGAAGGTGATGAGAGAGAGCACCGCGCCGGCCATCAGGGCCACCCGGAATTCCCGCCAGAGCACCTTAAAGAAGTCCTTGAACTCCACCTGGCCCAGGGCCAGGCCGCGGATGACCAGGGTAGAGGCCTGGGCGCCGCAGTTGCCGCCGGTGTCCATCAGCATGGGGATACAGGCGGTAAGGGCCACGCCGATGCCGGTGGCGGACAGCACGCCCTCGTAGTGGGTGATGATCAGCCCCGTGAACGTGGCGGAGATCATCAGTATGAGCAGCCACGGTATGCGGTTTTTGAACAGGGTAAACACGGGGGTGCGCAGGTATTCGTCGTCCGACGGGGTCAAGCCGGCCATCATTTCGATATCTTCCGTGTTCTCCTCTTCGATAACGTCCATGATGTCGTCGGCGGTGACGATGCCCACAAGGCGCCCTTCCTTATCCACCACCGGGATGGTGAGAAGGTCGTATTTCCGCACCGTGTCGGCCACGGTCTCCTGGTCGTCCAGCGCATCTTGCGCAACTCCACCGCGCCCATCAGGTGCCGGGAAGCGTCGATGACGTAGCTGGTGTATATGGTCTCCTTGTCAAAACCGGTCTTGCGCAGGAGATCCATGCACTCGCCCACCTTGGCGTCGTTTCGGAACTCCACGTATTCCACCGTCATGATGGAGCCGGCGGAGTTTTCGGGATAGTTGAAGATCTGGTTGATGGCGGCCCGGGTGTCGGGGCTCACGTTCTGAAGCACCCTCTTGACCACGCCCGCGGGCAGCTCCTCCAGGAAATCCACCGCGTCGTCCACGAACATGCCCTCCACCAGGGAGGCCACCTCGTTGTCGGCGAAGGAGGAGAGAAGGTCCTGCTGCTGCTCCGGGTCCATATAGGTAAACACGTCCGCCGATATGGACTTGGGCAGGATCCGGTACACCATGACCATCTTGTTGCGGTCAAGGGAGCTTAAATACTGGGCGATGTCCGCCTCGGGCAGCATGAGCAGGGCGCCGCGAAGCTCGCTGTGACGCCCGGCATCCAAAAGACCATTGAGTCTGGTCTCGATGATTTCCCAATCCATGAAAACACGCTCCTTTTGCAATCTGCTTAAACGGTTTGCGGCGCAGCAAACCAATCCGAGGCGCACGGAGACACGCTCCGCGCGCGGTTCGGCGCGATGCAGATGGGAAGCGCGTGCGTATGTGATTTAGCGTTGTGCGGACACGAAGGAAGCGGTCCGCACCATGCTACCTCGCGGCACGCCGTCCATCGTCTGGCATCTGTCGCCTGCGTCCATGCGGATCCACCTCCTGAAA
>CADAGW010000406.1 GCA_902787475.1 uncultured Eubacteriales bacterium | reverse complement strand
CGGCGTCCACGCCCTGCTTGTATTCGAGGCCGATGGCTACGTTCTCGGCTGGGAGAACGTCAATGTTCCCGAACGCCACTACGTCGTAGTCGTTGTGCCCGACAACGCCGTTCACCACCTCGTCCGACAGGAGAAGGCCTGCAGAGAGTAATTCGATGGATGGTGCAGAATCAAATGACAAATTATGGAATTCAAACATTCATGCGGGCAATGCATAACCATACTGGGATAGATTATTTGGTTTTGGATTTGAATTATGCAATTAGGAGAAGAGAGTATCCCCCGAATGATGATAATAGATTGTCGGAAACGGAGGTATTATTGCATGATCATCCAGAATATGAAAACCAAGTAAGGCGTTTAGCTACAGAGATTTCTGATATTGAAAGTGCAGTTGCTGTATGATTATTGAAAGTAGGTGAAGCGATATGATCTATGGATTCATAGGCCTGGGCAACATGGCCTCGGCCATACTGCGGGGCATGCGGGAGAGCGGACGGTTCGAGCACGACGTTCTGGCGGGATACGACGTGGACAGCTCCAAGGCAGACCGGGTGGACCGGATGTTTGACAGCGAAGAGGAGACGGCCCAAAAGGCGGACGTGGTGATCCTGGCGGTGAAGCCCCAGTTCATGGACGGGGTGCTGGACAGGATCGCCCCCGGCGACAAGCCGGTGATCTCCATCGCCGCGGGCAAGGAGACGGGCTATTACGAGGAAAAGATTCCGGGCATCCGCATCGTGCGGGCCATGCCCAATATCAACGCCAAGTGCCTCTCCGCCGTGACGGCCCTGTGCACGGGGAAGGGCGCCGTGGAAGGGGATCTGGTATTGGCGGAGGCGGTATTTGGCACCGTGGGGCGCACCCTGCGGGTGCCGGAGCGGCTGTTCGCGGCCTTCAGCGCGGTGGCCAGCGCGTCTCCGGCCTTCAGCTATCTCTATATCGACGCCCTGGCCCGGGCGGGGGTGAAGGCGGGCATGCCCCGCTCCCTGGCCCTGGACGCGGCGGCGGCCTCGGTGTGGGGCAGCGCCAGGCTGGTGATGGAGAGCGGGGAGCACCCCATATCCCTGATGGACCAGGTGACCTCCCCCGGCGGCACCACCATCGAGGGCGTGGAGGCGCTCAAGGAGCTGGGCTTTGAAAACGCGGTGCACAAGGCCATATCCGCTGTGATCGAAAAGGACAAAAGGCTGTAAATACACAAAGAGGCGGGAAAAGCGTATGAAGGTATTGCTGATCAACGGAAGTCCCAAACGGAGCGGATGCGTGGACGTGGCCCTGAGGGAAGTGGAAAAGGGCCTGCACGCGAACGGCGTGGGCACGGAGATGATCTGGATCGGCGGCGGCGCGGTGCGGGGGTGCATCGCCTGCGGGGCCTGCGAGAGGCTCGGCAAGTGCGTATATGACGACGCGGTCAACGAGATCGCGGAGAAGTTCCGCGACGCGGACGGCCTGGTGGTGGGATCGCCCGTGTATTACGGATCGCCCAACGGCACGCTGATCTCCCTTCTGGATCGGCTGTTTTACTCCACCCCCTTTGACAAGCGCATGAAGGTGGGCGCCAGCGTGGTGTCCTGCCGCCGGGGCGGCAACACGGCCTCCTTCGACGTGCTGAACAAATACTTCACCATATCCGAAATGCCCCTGGCCTCCAGCTGCTACTGGAACCAGATCCACGGAAACACGGCCCAGGAGGCCCTGGCCGACAAGGAGGGCCTGCGGATCATGCGCACCCTGGGGAACAACATGGCCTTCCTCATCAAGGCCATCGCCCTGGGGCGTGAGCAGGTGGGCCTGCCGGAGGCGGAGCCCCCTGCCTGGACGAATTTTTACAAGCCGGGGCAGGAATAAGGAGAGGGGATCGGATCAATTCCAGAGAGCGTGTGGTGAGGGCCCTGACCCACCGGAGCGTGGACAGGCTGACCGGGAGCCCTGGGCCCTGCCGGGGGTGAGCTATGGGACCGGATCGCCATGGAGCAATAAGAAAGGGGAGGCGCTGAGGGGCTTCCAGCCCCTCAGACTCCCCGGCTTAAGGGACAAGTCCCTTAAGAATCCCATCTTCGCCCTTCGGGCGGGGACAATAAAACAGGAGAACCTCGATTAGTGTGGTTCTCTTGTTGCGGTTTTGAAGGGCATATCCAGAATAGGAATCCACTGAGGGAATATGTGAAGGTCCGATAGCTTAGAAATAAAACCATCAATGGTTCCTTTTTTGTATTACGCACGTGCGTCTAATGAGGTTATATGATAATATGAAGAAATACGCAAGTGCGTACACGCAGGAACGTAAGATTTAATA
>CADAGW010000405.1 GCA_902787475.1 uncultured Eubacteriales bacterium | reverse complement strand
CAACGGATGCGCGCTGGCGCGGGGCGGAGAGATGGGGTATAATGGGGGCGGAAAAGGAGGAATGGGCATGCTGAAGTTTGGCGAGAACATACGGGCGTGGCGGCTTGAGAAGGGCGTGACCCAGGAGAAGATGGCGGAAAGCCTGGGGGTGACGGCCCAGGCGGTGAGCCGGTGGGAGACGGGGGCGGCCTGTCCGGACATCGAGATGTTGATCCCGCTGGCGGGGTATTTCGGGCGGACGGTGGACGAGCTGCTGGGCTCCGGAGGCGTGCGGCGGGAGGAGATGGTGGGAAGGGCCTACACACTGGGCCGGGAGGGAAAGCTAAGTGAGGCGGAAAAGCTGTGCCGGGAGGGGCTCAGGCGATATCCCGGGGACAGCGGGCTCACCATGGCGCTGTGCGAGACCCTGGCCCGGATGGACGGCATGGAAAAGGAGGCCATACGGCTGGGAGAGGCGGCGCTGGGGTCCAGCGACGTGTCCATGAAGGCCAAGAGCACCGTCACCGTGACGCTGATATTCCTCTACCGGCGGCTGGGGGAAGCGGAGCGGGCCAGGGAGATGACCATGAGCCTGCCCCATCTGTGGGAGTGCCGGGAAGCGTTGATGGGGGAGGAGGACGGCGAGGCGTTGAGGGAGATGGTGAAAAAGCTCATATCCTTCGCCGCGTGGAAGATACAGGAGAATAGGGGCGGGAGGATACCGGAGTATGTGCAGCTGGGGTTCCCCTTCGGCGAGGGGCCGCAGGAAGAAGAGGCGTTCCGGATCATAGGGGAGTATCTGCGAAATTAAAAGGATCTGCTATGGCGAAGAGCTCGATTTCCCCTCATCAGTCAGCCTTCGGCTGCCAGCTTCCCCCCAAGGGGAAGCCATTCGCGAATGCGTTGCCTTTCTGCAGAAACGCTGAGGGTGATAGGAGGGCATCTGCGAAAATAAAACACGCCCGCGTTCGCAGAGAACGCGGGCGAAGTGTATGGGGGATCAGTCTTTGAGGGCGTCCAGCATGGCGGCCACGTCCTGCAGCTGGGCCTCGGTGTCCATGCGGAAGCGGATGACCACCCGGCGGGAGGCGTCCTTGTCGTACTGGCCGTCGGCGGCGTAGACCGGGTCGCTGCTGGAGCGGCCGGACACGCTGACGTTCTGGCGGAGCCAGTCCCGCTCCTCCTCTGTCAGGTCGGCGAAGTCGTCGTCCATGATGTAGCGGAACACGGCCCAGGCCCGGTTCTGGGACAGGTACATGTTCTGCATGTAGTCGCCCACCGAGTCGGAATGGCCCTCGATGACGATGCTGGACAGATAGCCGCTGTTTTCCTCCTTCATCATGGTGCGCACGTAGGCGGGGATGAAGGATTTGAGGAAGGCCTTGCTGGCGGCGTTCAGGCGGAACTCGTTGGACTCGAAGGTGGCGTTGCCCTCAAATACGATGGAGCCGTCGGGGGATACCTGGGCGTCGGATATACCCATGTCCTCAAACAGCCTGCCGAACTCGGACACGATGCCGCTCTTGACGGCGGTGACGGTCTGTATGCCCTCCCGGGTGGCCTGCACGGCGGCCATCTTTTTGTCCAGGGCGGTCTGACGGGCGGCCAGCTCCTTTTGCGCTTCGGCCAGCTCCGACTGGGCGGTGGCCAGCTGGGTCTGGGCCGTGGCCAGATCCTTTTCCTGCTGGGCCAGGGCGGCCTGGGATTCCTTCAGGCTGGCCTCGGCCTGGGCGTGGGCCGCCTCGGACTGGGTCAGCGCCTCCTGGCGGGTATTGAGGTCCGCCTGGGCGGCGGTGAGCTGGGCCTGGGCGGTCTCCATTTCAGATTGTTTGGTGGCCAACTCGGTGTTGGCGGCATCCACCTGGGCCTGGGCGGTGGCCAAAGCCGTCTGCTGGGTCTTGAGCTCCGTCTGGGCCGCGGTCAATTCGCTCTGGGCCGTGGCCAGCTCCGCCTGGGCGGTCTGAAGCTCCGACTGGGCCTTGGCCAGGGCGGCCTGATCGGTGGCCAGGTCGGCCTGGGCGGCGTCCAGATTGGTCTGGGCGGTGTTCAGCTCGGTCTGCTTGGCGTCCAGCTGGGCCTGGCGGGCGTCCACGGCGGACTGCTGCTTTTCCAGCTCCGCCTGAGCGGTGGCCAGCTGGGTCTGCTGGGTGGCGATCTCCTTTTTGCCGGTCTCCAGCTCCGCCTGAGCGGTGGCCAGCTCGGTCTGGGCTTGGGAGAGGGCCTTTTCGGCCTTGGCCACGGCGGCCTGGTCGGCCTTGAGCAGCTCCTGGGCCTCGCTGAGCTGGGTCTCCCGGGTCTCGAGCTCCGTCTGGGTGCTGCCCAGC
>CADAGW010000404.1 GCA_902787475.1 uncultured Eubacteriales bacterium | reverse complement strand
GATGCCGATGATGATGCCGAAGACCGCGGCGGCCAGCCCGGCGACGATCAGGCCAAAGACGATGGTGAGCCCGGCAGGCCAGGATACCGTGGCCTTCCAGAACAGGGCCCCCACATAGGCGCCCACGGCCATGAAGCCCGCGTGACCCAGGGGCAGCTGCCCCAGGTAGCCGGTGCAGATATTCAGGGAGACGGCCAGGATGCTGTAAATGCCGCACTGGATCAGCACGGCCTTGCTGGCCCGGTTCAGCAGGCCGCTGTTGTACAGCATGGTGCCGCCCACCAGCAGGACCGCAACCAGGATGGCGTTGATGAGGTATTTGGAAGGTGTGCTCAATTGGATGCGTTTCTTCATGTCACACCTCAGACTTTCTCTCTCATGGTCCGGCCCAGGAAGCCGGTGGGCTTGACCAGCAGCACGATGATCAGGATCACATAGACCACCGCGTCCGCCCAGGTGGTATAGCCCAGGGCGTTGACGATGACCTCCGCCATGCCGATGGCCAGTCCTCCCAGCATGGCCCCGGGGATGGAGCCGATGCCGCCCAGGACGGCGGCCACGAAGGCCTTCATGCCCAGGAGGTAGCCCGTGGTGGGCTTCACCTGGGGATATTTGCAGCAGTAGAGGATGGCGCCGATGCCGGCCAGGACAGCGCCGATGGCGAAGGTGAAGGTGATGGTGCGGTTGACGTTGATGCCCATGAGCTGGGCGGCCCCCATGTCCTCGGACACGGCCCGCATCGCCTTGCCCATCTTCGTGCGGTTCACCAGCACCGTCAGCAGGGCCATGCTCACGATGGCCACCGCCAGGGTCACCAGGGTGGTGAGGGAGATGTTCAGGCTCCCCAGGCTGAAGCTGACCGTGGGGATGATGGCCGTGTTGGGGAAGCTGCGGGGATTGGCGGAAAGCAGCAGCTGGGCCACGTTCTCCAGGAAGAAGGAAACGCCGATGGCCGTGATCAGCAGGGAAATGCGGGGCGCTTTCCGCAGGGGGGCGTAGGCCGCCTTCTCGATGACGCAGGCCAACACCATGCAGCCCACGATGGCGGCGACGATGGCCAGGGCGGGGTGGATGCCCGCCCCGATGATGAGCAGGGCGATATAGCCGCCCACCATGATGATGTCCCCATGGGCGAAGTTCAGCAGCATGATGATGCCGTAGACCATGCTGTATCCCAGGGCGATCAGGGAATAGATGCTCCCGAGCTGCAGCCCGTTGATGAGCTGCTGGAGTACGATCATAAGGAAAACCCCTTCGTTCCGTCTAGCCTTTTCCGGCAGGAGCGGGCCGAAGCCCACCCCTGCCGGAAAGACTTACTTATTATAGTATAAAGGGAAATGCGGAGGCAATCAATAGCTGCCCCAGAATTTCTCCTCGCCGCCCACGATATTGATGATGGCGGCGGTCTTCTGGGGGTCGTTGTGGTCGTCGTAGCTCACATGGCCGGTGACGTAGTCGCTGTCGGTGGCCTTCATGGCGGCGATGATCTCCGCCTTGTATTCGTCGGAGCCGTAGGTCTTGCCGGAGGCTTCCGCCTTGGCGATGGCGTCGCAGAGGATCCAGGCGGCGTCATAGCCCTGGGCGTCGAACATGTTGGGGGTCGCGCCGTTGTAGGCGGCGGCGTAGTCGCTGAGGAACTTCTGCACCAGGGCGCCGGTGTCGGCGGCGGAGTAGCCGGAGCAGTAGTATGCGCCTTCCACCAGGGCGGTGTCGGTCACGGCGTCCAGCACGCTGCTCCAGCCGTCCACGCCCAGCATCGTGGCCTTCAGGCCCGCGTCGGCGGCCTGGGAGGCAACCAGGGCCACGTCGTTGTAGTAGATGGGCAGGAAGAGCACGTCGGGGTTCTTGGCGGCGATGTTGGTCAGCTGGCCGGAGAAGTCCACCGCGCCGGTGGCGTAGCTTTCCTCGGCCACCAGTTCCAGGCCCAGCTCGTTGGCCTTGGAGACGAAGTATTCATACACGCCGGTGGAATAGGTGTCGCCGTTGTCATAGAGGACGGCGGCGGTCTTGGCCTTCAGGATGTCCACAGCGAAGCGGGCCATGGTCTCGCCCTGGAAGGGGTCGATGAAGCAGGAGCGGAACATGTTGGTGTAGACGGTGTTGGTGTCCGCGTTGTAGGTGATGCTGGTGGCGGTGGCGGAGGCGGTGATCATGGGGGTCCCGTCGGGATAGGCTTCCGCAACGACGGCGGTGCAGGGGCCGGTGGTCACGTCGCCCACGATGGCCACGACGCCGCTGTCCAGCAGGGAGTTGTAGCCGGTGATGGCTTTGGTGGCGTCGCCTTCCTCGTCATAGGAAACGAGGTCGATCTGCCGACC
>CADAGW010000403.1 GCA_902787475.1 uncultured Eubacteriales bacterium | reverse complement strand
ATCCTTCGCACATAGCCGGAGTTACCGCCCGGAGAGCTGTATCAGATGCGGCCGTTTTCATGAGCCAGTCTCCAAAAACATGACTGTAACGGTGGCATACCACGGAGTCGCTGTCCTCGGAAATGCCCACCGGAGGATCAAAACGGGGCACCCCGTGATATTTGGTGGGATCCTCCTCCGCCGGCTGATAGCCCTTGCCCTTTTTGGTAACCACGTGAAGTATCTGGGGCCCCTTGAGATCCTTCATATTTTTGAGAACTGGAATCAGGGCGGAAATGTCATGACCGTCAATGGGGCCGACATAATTGAATCCCAGCTCCTCAAACAGAGTGCCGGGAACCACCATACCCTTAAGATGCTCCTGAGCCTTGATGGCGAGATCCTTCACCAAAGGCAAATTCTCGAGAACGCTCTTCCCGCTGGAGAGGAGCCGGGAATAAATGGGACTGGAAAGCCACATGGCCAGATTCATCTCATTGTCATTGAGTACCAGAAGCATATCCGCTCCCAGATCTCCGGCATGATTCATAGCCTCAAAGGAAACGCCGCCAGTAAGAGCGCCGTCGCCGATAACCGCGCAGACCTTTTTGCCGTTATTTAAAGCCTTGTTGGCCAGAGCGAGCCCCAGAGCTTCGCTTATTGAAGTGCTGGCATGACCGGTGGAAAAGGTGTCATAGGGACTTTCCTGACGCCACAAGAAAGGATGGAGACCGTTCTTCTGCCGAATGCTGGACATCTGATCCCGTCTTCCGGTGAGAATCTTATGAGGATAAGCCTGATGCCCCACATCCCAGATAATCTGATCAAAGGGGGTGTTATACACATAATGGAGAGCAATGGTAAGCTCCACCACCCCGAGACCGGAGGCCAGGTGCCCGCTGGTGCGGCTCACGGTGTTAATAAGAAACTCCCGAAGCTCCTTTGCCAGCCCCCGCAGGATCTCCCTGTCCTTTTCGTTCACCCCGTACTGTGCCATGCCACCGCCCCCATCCCGTTTCATGTGGTGATGATATACGAAAATATCGCATCGCGTCATCGGCCATTGAGACTGCCGCGCGGTGGCGTTGCCCCCGCTGTCATAGCGAAGAACGAAGTGACGAAACCATTCGTTCCCTTCGGTTTTCTCTGGCGTTTTCTCCCAAAATGTGCTATACTGTTCCCATATCCCATCCTCACAAGGGAGATGACACCATGAACGGCATCACCATCCGCCTCATCGAGCCGGGCGACAAGGACCGGCTCCTCCGCTTCTTCGCCCAAATGGCCCCCGACAGCCGCTCCTTCTTTAACCGCCACGACGGCAACCTCAAATGGGCCCTGCGCTACTTCGAAGGCGCCGACACCCAGGCCATGCGCCGCTGGATAGCCGTACAGGACGGCGAAATGGTGGGCTACGTGTTCCTCTGGGATGTGGACACCATGATCCCCTGGCTGGGCATCGCCGTGGCCGAGTCCATGCGGGGCCGCCACTTCGGTCAGACCCTCATTGAGACCGCCGAGGCCTGGTGCCGCCAGGAGGGCAAGGGCGGCATCCTCCTCACCACCGCCATGGCCAACGTCCGGGCCCAGGTGCTCTACGAGCGGTGCGGCTTCGACCGCCTGGGGGTCCACAGCCAAAGCAACGAGCTGTTGTACCTCAAGCGCTTCTGATCCCAGGGGCGGGAAGATCCCGTTACCCCTTATAGTCCCGCATCTCCTCCAGCGCCTGGCATATGGCCTCTATGTTTTCAAGGGGCACGTCCGCGGCGCACTCCGCCGTGAGCATCAGCCCGCCCTCGGGCATGTACATCGCCTCCACGCACTCCCGCACGTGCTCCCGTATCTGACCAGGCGTGGCGAAGGGGAACATCTGCCTGTCCAGATCCAGGTTTATGCATATCTTCCCCCTGCAGGTGTCCACCAAATGACCCAGCCCGTTGGCCCGGATCTGGGGGTTGAGTATGTTCACCCCGGCCTCCTTCATGTCCCCGATCACTTCCCATATGCACCCGTCGGTGTGCATATACACCATTCTCCCCGCCTCATGGACCACGTCGTATATGGCCTTGTAGGCGGGCTTTATATATTTTCGCCACGCCCGGGGGCTGATGGGCAGGGAATCCTGCATGCCGTTGTCGTCGCCAAACACCACCATATCCCCCTTGGGATCCCTCTCGATGGCGAGCCTGGTCTGCCGGATATTATAATCCCTGACGATGTCGATCAGCATCTGAAGCTCCTCCGGCTCCTCGGCGAAGTCGATCATCATCTCCTCGAATCCCCGCAGGTCGAACAGCCGCAGATACATAAACCCGTGGGGGAGACCGATGTCCTCCTCGGGGGCCTTGAGGGTCCGCACGTCCTCCCGGTTTTTGAGGGGATGCCCCGTCACGATGCTCTCATACCCCTCGCTGATGTTCTCCCACACGCAGCCCCAGGCGTCGGTAAACTTCCCCTCGTGATAGGACGGCGGCGTATAATACCGCACCTCCGGCGTGTCCTGCACGTTTTGAAACAGATCCGGATGCCGCAGACACAGCGCCTGCAGCTCCTTCCCATACCGCCGCCACGTGGCCGGCAAAAGCGACACGCTGATGGGTATCCTCTCCGGATGCTGATACGTGGCCGCCTTCATATAATCATTCATGCTACCGCTCCTCTCCTGTCCGCAAAAGTCCGATCCATACACCCATTATACAAAAAACCACCCCAAAATTCAATACAAACCGCGCCACAATCAGCCCGGGAATGACTTTTCCTCCGCCCATGTTCCCGCCAGAGCTCCAGTCCCGCCGTCTCACTTCAATACCCGAA
>CADAGW010000402.1 GCA_902787475.1 uncultured Eubacteriales bacterium | reverse complement strand
AAGCTCTCTTGAAAAAACCGGGAAGCGTCTGTACGCTTCCCGGTTTTTCTTTTTTCCCGCGGTTGTTTCGCCCTATGGTTATCCTTGACAACCGGAAGGAAAGAACCTATGATATATTTTGTCAAAGTTTCCCAAAACTTTTCTTGACAGGAGGGTATTATGGCAAAGTTCAAGGATCTGGATCGGCTTCTCCAGAGCTTCGTGGACGGCGGCGTTCCCGGCTGCACGCTCCACGTGACCCAGCACGGAAAGATGATCTACGAAGGCTATTTCGGCTGGGCGGACATTGAAAACAAGGTCCCCGTCAGGGAGGATTCCCTGTTCCGTCTGGCCTCCATGTCCAAGCTGCCGCTGTACACCACCATGATGATGCTCTATGAGCGGGGCAAATTCAATCTCACCGACCCCGTGGGCAACTATCTGCCCGAGTGGAAGGAGTCCTTCAAGGCGGTGCGCAGCCCCACAGGCCGGATCTCCCTGGTGCCCACGGCCCGGCCCATCAACGTCAGCGACGTGCTGAGCATGAAATGCGGGCTCCCCTACTGCAATTCCAAAGCCCCGTCCGACGATTACACCATGCAGTCCATGCAGGAGTGCATGAAGCCCCTGTGGGAGAAGGGCCACTTCACCGTACAGGAGCATATCGCCGCCATGAGCAAGGCCGCCCTGGCCTTTGACCCGGGCACCCACTGGCTCTACGGCTTCTCCAGCGAGATCACCGCCGCCCTCATCGAGGTGCTGTGCGACAAACCCATCGACGACGTGTTCCAGGAGATGATCTTCGATCCCCTGGGCATGGACAACACCCGCTCCCGCTTCTTCGGCGATGCCGCGGAGCGGATGGTGAAGCTCTACGCCCGCAGCCCGGAGGGCAAGCTGTCTCTGACCACCATGCCCTTCGACTCCAAGCACCTGCCCGGACCCGAGCACGAGGAGGGCTGGGCCCGCCTGTTCACCACCGGTCGGGACTACTCCAAGCTCATGGGTATGCTGGCCTGCGGCGGACAGTGGGAGGGCAAACGCCTCCTGGGCCGCAAGACCATCGACATGATGCGCGCCAACGGCCTGAACGCCGAGCAGCTCCGAGACTTCCAGGACGACTACAACCGGGGCTACGGCTACGGCTACGGCGTGCGGACCCTCATCGACAAGGCCGCCGGCGACAACAACGGCTCTCTGGGCTCCTTCGGCTGGACTGGCGGCTTCGGCACCTGGTGCGAGTCCGACCCGGAGGACGAGGTCTCCATCGTCTACATGCACAACATGATGCCCAACATGGAGCAGTACTACCATCCCCGTGTACGCAACGCCGTATACGGCTGCCTGGACTGAGGGAAAGGGGGATTTGCAATGAACGACTTTTCCAATCTTGACGCTCTGCTGCAGAAATTCGTGGACGACGGGCTGCCCAGCTGCTCGTGCATCGTCTCCAAAAAGGGCCAGGTCCTGTTTGAAAAATACTACGGCATGGCCGACATCGAAAACGGCGTGCCCCTGGGCCCCGAGCACGTGTTCCGTCAGGCTTCCCTGACCAAGGTGGCGCTGTACACCACGCTGATGATGCTCTATGAGCAGGGGCGCTTCCTGATGAGCGATCCCCTGTACGAATACTTCCCCGAGTGGCGGAACTCCACCAAGCTGGTGAAAAAGGACAACGGCGAGATCGTCCGCCTGCCGGTGGAAAAGCCCATTACCATCAAAAACATCATGAACTTCACCTGCGGCCTGCCCTATGAGTCCATCATCGGCGGCCAGAAGGTGGGACACCCCACCGCCATCGCCATGCGCAAGGCCCTGGAACCCCTGATCGAAAAAGGCCACTACACCCTGCGGGAGTCCATCGCCGCCATCTCCGCGGTGCCCCTGGCCTACGAGCCCGGCACCCGTCATCTGTACGGCTTCGCCAGCGAGCTGGCCGCCGGCATGCTGGAGGTGCTGTGCGGCAAGCCCGCCGAAATGGTCATCAAGGAGATGCTCTTCGAGCCTCTGGGCATGGATTCCAGCGCCAACTTCCTCTTCGGGGATCTGGAGCAGCGGCTGGTGAAGGACTACGTCCTCAATCCCGGCAAAAAGCTGGGGGACGAGGGCGCCCTGGGCATCCTCTCCGAGGAGCGGGAAAAAGCCATGGTCGGCCCTCTGGGCTCCACCAACGGCTTCCAGCGGGTCATCACCAACTGCCGGGACTACAACAAGCTCATGCAGATGCTGGCCAACGGCGGCAAGTGGCAGGGAGAGCGGATCATCGGCCGCAAGACCATCGACCTGATGCGCACCAACACCCTCACCCCGCAGCAGATCCGGGAGGACTTCACCAACAACTACCTGGCGGGCTACG
>CADAGW010000401.1 GCA_902787475.1 uncultured Eubacteriales bacterium | reverse complement strand
TTAGCACGTCGTACACGTGGAGCAGCAGGGGGAAGGAGGCGGGCGCGACCTTTCCCGCATCGATCAGGCGGTGGACCGCCCGGCCGGTGCGCTCTGCGATGACGATGGATTCAAGGGTCACGCCCTTGAGTCGGTCCATGGCGGCCTCGAAAGTGAGGCCCCGGCCCAGCAGCGTGCCGATAAAGCGGGTGCGTCCGCCGAACACAGTGACGTAGAGGTCGCCGGCACCCAGTATGATGTTGTCGTCCCCGCCGCCGCACAGGGCCAGCAGGCGGCGCATCTCCCTGACGGACTGGCCGAAGAGGGCGGCTTGGGAGTTGTAGTGTATGGCGTCGTCCCGTCCGTCCCGGGCCTGGGCCATGCCCACGGCCAGGGTGACTGCCAGGGCGTAGGCGTTTTTCATGGCCACGGCACATTCCACGCCGCGGACGTCTGTGGAGAGGGAGACGTGGTACCAATCCGTGGCGAAGAGTGACTTAAGAAAGCGAAGCTCGCTTAAGTCCCAGCCGCAGAAGGAGACTTCGGTGGGATCCCTGTCGGCCAGCTCGTAGCTGGTGCAGGGGCCGCCCACGCCGTTTATGTGCTTGTGGGGGTAGTGCTCCTTGTAGTATTCGGGGTAGGAGATGAGGCTGCCGTCCTCCCTGTCCAGCATGCCTTTGGTGACCATGAGGACGGGCATATCGTCGGGGATGAGGGGGAGGGCGGTATGAAGAAACCACTCGAGGCCGAAGGAGCTGACGCCGCAGACGCAGCAGGAGGCGCCGTCAAGGGCCTCTTTGGCCTGGTCGAACTGATAGAAGCGGTAGGTACTGGGCAGGGGGCGTTTCAGGGTGATGTGGTTTCCGGTGAGGCGGGCCTGGTTTATGATCTCGGTGTCCAGAGGCGTGCCCACCAGGCGGATCTCGTGGCCGTTGGCGGCGGCGGGCATGCCGATGGCGCTGCCCATCATGCCGGAGCCGATGATGGTGATGACTGACATGTGTTTATGCTCCTAAATGGTATTTTTGGCGATAGAGCTGGGGGTCGAAGGGGGAGCGGCGGCCGGGGCACTTGGCCCGGGGGCAGAGCGTGCAGTTGGTGTAGTGCTCCTCGGACTCAAACATCAGGCCCGACACGGACTTGACGGGCAGCATGAGGAAGCTGTCGGTCAGCTCCACGCCGATCTCGCCCATGACGTTGCCCAAGAGGGTGAACAGGGGCCTCTGCTGGGCGATGGGCCAGTCGGGCAGGGACCCGGGGTTCATGGCGGAGAGGGAGGAGGTGTGCTGATCCAATTGCACCTGCATGGTGGCCTTGGTCATGGCCAGGCGCAAATATTCCTCGGAGACGGAGTCCACCCAGTACTGGGAAAGGGGGTCGGACTGGGACTGGGACAGATTGTACAGCTCCCTGCCGCAGGTGCACACGTAGGGGTAGGCGGTGGCGATTTTTTCAAAGTTGATATGGAGCACCTTGCTCCGGAAGGTCATGTCGCCCACCACCACGGTCTTGCCGTCATCCGCGCGGGAGACGGAGCAGACGCCGTAGAGCATTTTTGGCGCGGCGCTGGCGACACACTGATCGTATATGTCCCGGAATTCATCCACCAGGTCCTCGTCTACCTTGAGACGCTGGCACAGGGCGTCAAAATCCGGCGGATTCACCTGGGGCAGGAGAGTATATAGCTGCATAAGGGCCCTCCATACCAAAAGAACCGCCCCGGGTATGCCGTGACGGTTCTGTCTGTGTGTGTAATGGTGTTACTGCTGCTGACGGCGGGCGGCGAAGCACTCGGAGCAGTAGATGGGACGGTCGTTTTTCGGAATGAAGGGAACGCGGGTGGGACGGCCGCACTCAGCGCAGACAGTCTCGTACATCTCACGGCCTTCGCCGTTGGCGCGGCTGGCCTTGCGGGCGTCGCGGCAAGCCTTGCAGCGGGTGGGTTCGTTCTGGAAGCCCTTCTCCGCGTAGAACGCCTGCTCACCGGCGGTGAACACGAATTCGTTGCCACAGTCCCTGCATACCAGCGTCTTGTCCTCGTACATTGGAATTTTCCCCCGATACTTGTATAATTGGCTGCCCAAGGCCAGCTGACCTGGTTTTTGACCCCACACTCGCCGGCTGGGGCGCTCGCTACCCGGCGTCTGCCTCTCACTACGAGCCCTCTCGGAATGTCCGGCCGGACTTACTTCTAAACCGCGCCATGCTCGCCGGCGCTTTGGCCGGTTTACGTGGATCGCTTTGCCCGCGGCTGGCATCGACTTTCAACCACAGACCTGAACCCTATGCAACCTGATATATTATACTGCTTTGGAAGGGGAAAAGCAAGGGGTTTTTCGATTTTTCCTTGCCTGAAAATAAAAAGATTGACA
>CADAGW010000400.1 GCA_902787475.1 uncultured Eubacteriales bacterium | reverse complement strand
CTGCCCTCCACCGGCGGCATCGGCACCACCATCTTCTACGTGGTGGGCGGCGTGCTGGTGGCCGCGGCTGCGGTGCTGCTGATCACCAAGCGGCGCATGAGCTCCACCAAGGACTGATCCTGGTCCCGTTCCATATCCTCAAATCACAGCTCCCCCGGCGTAAGATCCGGGGGAGCTGATTTATCATCGCATATATGGGTTGGCGATTCCTGCGAAAAATCCCGACGAAGGCGGAAAATGGATCCCAAAGGCGACCATCGCGAATGGAGGGCCGGGCAGCCCTCAGCGCCTTCCCATACCGTTATTTCAGAAAATCCTCTCTCATGGGCGAGAACACGTCGATGAGCGTGCCCGCCTCGAGGCACAGGGTTCCGTGCCGCGCGCCGGGGGCGAAGGCCAGCGTGTCGCCGGGGCCCACCTCCACCGATTCGTCCTCCACCACGAAGCGGAACCGGCCGCTCAATACATAGGTGTTCTGGGCGTGGGGGTGGGTGTGGACGCTCCCCGTGCCGCCGGTCTCAAAGGCCACCTCCACCGTCATCAGCTGGGGCGTATAGGAGAGCACCCGCCGCTTTGCGCCATTGCCCACATCCTGAAAGGGCACGTCGTCATGCCTGGTCACATTCATATCCGTATATCCTCCTTATGATCTGCCTGACTTTTTAGAAACCGGGCCAGCGCGTCCGCCGAGAGCAGGTCGTGCTGCCACGCGCCCACCTTCCACACGCTGTCCGGCAGGGCCTCCAGGCACCTGGGCGTGTGCATGGACACCGCGATCACCGGCACCCCGGCCCCGTCCAGAGCCCGGGCCGCCGCCAGTACCTCCTCCATCCGCTGGGATCGGCTCAGGGTCACCACCGCGCAGGAGGGGAGCGAAGCGCCCTGTATATCCTCGGGCCTGGCGCATCGCCCGCCCAGCGCGTCCGACAGACGCTTCGCCGCGTCCAGGGGCACGAAATCATTGGCCTGGGACGCCGCCAGCCCCGGCACGCCCACGTAGAGGGTGTTTTCGTCCACCCGGGGCAGGGGCCGCCCGTCCGGCGCGCTCAATACCCGTATGGACTGATCCATGATCCGTCGGGCCGTCTCCCTCTGCTCCGGGCTTCCGAACATCTCCCTGCCGCCCGCGGGCCCGGGCAGGCTCTCCTTTTTGCGCCGGATCCTGTCAAAGCTGGCTTGGCACTCGCCTTCGTCCATCCGGCCCTCCGTGACGCTCTGGATCAGGTGCTCCATGGCCGCCTGGCCCTGGGCGGGGGAATGGCACACCAGCGCCACGTCCACCCCGGCGCACAGGGCCCGCCTGACGCCCTCCTCCATGCCGAAGAGGGCCTTGACGGCGTTCATCTCCATGCCGTCGCTGACCACGATGCCGTCAAACCCCAGCTCGTTCCTGAGAAGTCCCGTGATCACCCGCCGGGACACGGTGGAGGGGATCCTTTCCGGTTCCATGGCCGGGAACACCACGTGGGCGGACATGATGGCGTCGATCCCCGCCCGGATGGCGGCGGAAAAGCTCACCAGCTCGCATTTGCGCACCTCGTCCATGGATTTTTCCACCACCGGCAGGGCCAGGTGGGAGTCCACCGCCGTGTCCCCGTGGCCGGGGAAATGCTTGCCGCAGGCCAGCACCCCCGCGTCCCGCAGACCCTGTATGTACCGAAGGCCAAACCTTGCTGTGGTCTCCGGATCCCGGGAAAAGCACCGGTTGGTCATCACCGCGTTGTCCGGGTGGGTGGAGCAGTCCAGCACCGGGGCCAGATTGAAATTGACGCCCACGCTCCTCAATTCCTCGCCCACGATTTTGCCGATCCGGTAGGCGTTTTCCTCGTCCCCGGTGGCCCCTATGGCCATGGCGCAGGGGGTGGGCGCGGCCACATGGGCCAGCCGCGACACGCTGCCGCACTCCTCGTCGATCATGATGAAGGGTTTCATACCCGTCTCAGACAGCATCAGATCGTGAAGCCGCTGACACAGCGCCCCCAGCTGGTCGTAATCCTTCACGTTCCGCCGAAACAGTATGGCGTTTCCCACCTGATACCGCTTCACCAGCTCCGCATATTCATTTGGCAGATCGTATCCGTCAAAGCCCACGCTGAGCCTCTGCCCAAGCGTGTGGATCCATTTATCCCTGTTCACGCGCGCATCCTCCCGGTATATCTGTATATACTTAAAAATTCCATCCCGCCCGCCCGATTTCCTTCCTCAAATGCGAAATTCCCCCGCCAATATTCATTGACAAACCGGCCATAGGCTTTATCATGAAGCATATCCTTCCTGCGAATGAAAGGAGCCATCCAATGGACGGGAAGCGCTTTTGCGGGTATCGGAACAGGATCGTGGAGAACGTGTGCC
>CADAGW010000399.1 GCA_902787475.1 uncultured Eubacteriales bacterium | reverse complement strand
TGAGGATGGCAAGGCCAGGGTCGTCCTGGGGCGAGAGGCGGGGACGGACGGTGGAGCCGAAGGCCACCAGGCGGGATCTGCGCAGGCGCAGGCGGTCCCGGGCATAGGTGAACAGCTCCCGGTCGGCCATGCTGCTGGCCGGGTTGCCCGCTTCGATATAGTCAACCCCCGCGTCGTCCAACAGGCGGATGATCTTGAGCTTGTCCTCGACGGAAAAGCTCACTCCCTCGCCCTGGGCTCCGTCCCGGAGGGTGGTATCCAATATTTCTACCCGATCCATGGCCACATTGTTTCCTCCCGGTCAGGTGGACGAATGCACCCGGTTGTTGAGCTCCGCGGGGTCGTGGAAGGTGGGCACCTCGGATATGACCGCCTCCCGGGCGGCCTGGGCCCCGCCCTCCTCAAGAGCCGTGCGCAGCCTTGACAGCTTTTCGGCCACCTCCTGGCGGGAGAGGGCCCGGTCCCGCTCGATGAATATGCGCTGGTTGTCGGTCTTGTCCAATTCCTCGGTGCGCATGAGCAGCTCCTCGTAGAGCTTTTCGCCCTCTCTGAGGCCGATCTCCTTGATGTCGATGTCCTCGTAGGGGGTAAAGCCGGAGAGGCGGATCATGTTTTCCGCCAGGTCGATGATCTTGACCGGCTTGCCCATGTCCAGCACGTATATCTCTCCCTTGCCGGCGCTGACGCCGGTCTGCAGCACCAGGTTGGCCGCCTCGGGGATGGTCATAAAGTAGCGGATGATCCGCTTGTCGGTGATGGTGACGGGGCCGCCGTTTTCGATCTGCTTGCGGAAGAGGGGGATGACGCTGCCGTTGGAGCCCAGGACGTTGCCGAAGCGGACGGCGATAAAGTCGGTGGCGCTGTCCTTGCGGCACTGGATCACCATTTCGCAGAGGCGCTTGGAGGCCCCCATGATGTTGGTGGGGTTCACGGCCTTGTCGGTGGAGATGAGCACGAACCGCTGGGCCCCGTATTTTTCCGCCATGTCGGCCACGTTCAGGGTGCCGAACACGTTGTTTTTGACCGCCTCCTGACAGTCGTGCTCCATGAGGGGCACGTGCTTGTGGGCGGCGGCGTGGATCACCACGTCGGGGCGGACCCGGGAGAAGATCTCCTCGATCCTGGCCCGGTCCCGGACGGAGGCGATGTAGACCTCCAGAGGCAGATCCCGCCCGTGCTTTCGGATCAGCTCCTGCTGGATGTCGTAGGCGTTGTTTTCGTATATGTCCACGATCACCAGCTTTTTGATGTCCATGTCTGCCAGCTGGCGGCAGATCTCGCTGCCTATGGAGCCGCCGCCGCCGGAGACCAGCACCGTCTTGCCCTTATAGAAGGCCCGCTTGGGGCTCTGGTCGAAGTCCACGCTGTCACGGAAGAGAAGGTCCTCTATGCGGATGGCCCGCATCTCCCGCTTGCCCTCCCCTTCGCTGCCCAGGGCGAAGTCATATAGCTTCACCGGCAGGCCGGTCTGCTTGTAGAGGTCGAACAGCCTCTTGCGCTTATCGCCGTCCAGATCCGGCAGGGCGATGACGATCTCCTGTATGGGGTGCTTGCGGATGAAGTCTACCACGTGCTCGTCCTCGGGGTAGACCTTGATACCGGAGACGGAGCTGCCGGCCTTGTTGGGATCGTTGTCGAAAAAGCAGTAGGGACGGTAGTGGGCCCGGCGGTTGACGGTCAGCTCCTCCGCCAGCACCACGCCCACGCTGCCCGCGCCCACGATGGCCACGTTGATCCGGTTCTGTTCCCCCGTGGCCCGGTCGTGCCTGCGGGACCGGACGGCCAGATAGCCCTGCCAGATGTAGCGGATGGATATGGTGGCCAGGGTGTTGACGCTGACGGTGGATATGCAGTGCCACAGGCGGATGTAGTTGGGGGCGATCCAGAGCCGGGACACCGCGCCGTAGAGGCCGCAGCCGACCACGTCCGCCAGCACCAGCCACAGATACACCGACGTGTTGGCGTAGCGCCAGACGTTGGAGTATACCTTCATGGCCAGGCGGGAGATGAATATGCAGGCCACCAGGGCCACGCAGTTCACCGCCTTGTAGTGGAAAGAGAGCCGGTTGGCCACCAGGGTGATCATGGATACGTAGATGAAAATAAGCAGGAGCATGTCCGCGGCGGCCACGCCCAGGCGGCGGGAATTGAATTTCAGCTTCATTGAATGATCCTTTCGTAACGCAGGTGCACGCCTATACAGGATAAAGTATACCATTTTTCCCGGCGCTTGGCAAGAAGAAGGGACACTTTTTCACAAAATGCGTACATTGGATGGGACGACAGCACGCTTTGGGCCATACACCGTCTGAACGGCAGGTCATTTGGGGGACGGATTGCTTCGTCACTCCGTTCCTCGCAATGACAC
>CADAGW010000398.1 GCA_902787475.1 uncultured Eubacteriales bacterium | reverse complement strand
ATTCCCGGGGGCCCATGGTCATTATGCTCTTGACATTTGTGGCCACCAGGCAGGTGTATCTGTTTGTGGTGACGAAATATATATCCAACACGCCGTTTTTGGTGGGGTTTGGATACCCGGTGGGATGGATGGCCTGCTGCGCGCTGGAGGTGGCGTATTACCACTTCAGGTGGGGCAGGGGGCGGAAAAAGGAAGCGGAGGCCAGCGCGTAAGGAGGGCAAGAGCATGTTCAGATGTACGGACGATCTGGTGGATCTGGAGAAGTATCCCTATCACGTGAGGGACGTGCACATCAGCGACCCATTCATATTGGCAGATCCGGTGAGCCGGAGGTATTATACCTATGTACAGTTCGCGGACAGGGCCAGGTTTCCGGAGCTGCCCGCCGGGCGGGGGTACTTTTTCGTGCTGGAGAGCCCGGATCTGATCCACTGGTCCCGGCCCCGGGTGTGCTTTGAGAAGGGGGATTTTTGGGCGGATCAGGATTACTGGGCCCCGGAATGTCACATGTGGCAGGGGAAGTATTATCTGATCAGCTCGTTCCGGGCCGAGGGGACGTACAGGCGGTGCCAGTGCCTGGTGTCAGACAGTCCCCTGGGGCCCTTTGCGCCCATTGAGGAGGGGCCGGTGACGCCGGAGGGGTGGCAGTGCCTGGACGGGACGCTTCATGTGGATCGGGCGGGGCAGCCCTGGATGGTGTTCTGCCACGAGTGGCTTCAGGTGGAGGACGGGCAGGTGTGCGCCGTGCCCCTGTCGGGGGACCTGGGGCACGCGGTGGGCGACCCGGTGATATTGTTCCGGGCCTCGGAAGCGCCTTGGGTGGGATCCATCGTGGGGGGCGGCGGCGTCACGGATGGGCCGTTTTTGCACCGTCTGCCGGGCGGGAAGCTGATCATGCTCTGGTCCAGCTTCGCGCCGGGGGGAGGATACGCCATGAGCTGGGCCGAGAGCCTGTATGGCGACGTGCGGGGGCCCTGGAAGCAGAGGAAGGAGCCCCTCTACGCCATGGACGGGGCCCATTCCATGCTGTTTTACGCCTTCTCGGGCCAGCTGATGATGGCCTGTCACTGCCCCAACGACCACCCGAAGAAGAGGATACTCCTATTCGAGATGGAGGAAACGCCGGAGGGGATCCACATCATAAACGAGGTGACCGGCAACTGGTACAACCACATTGGCGGCCACGGGGCCAGGTACGCCTACAAGGCGCCCTGCATAGAAGCGCCGGTGTTTATGGCCGATCCCAGGGGATAAATCTTTTTTCTGGATTTTTAGGTTCGTTTAAGCGTGCGGTGGTATGATATGTCCATCGAAACGGGAAAGGACGGTATCACCGATATGAAAAGACGAAGCGACAGAAGGAAGGCCGCGAGGAAGCGGAGGATCAGCGCGTTGACGCTGGGAATGGCGCTGGCGCTGTGCGCGGCGCTGATCGTCACCGGGCGGCCCGGCGGAGGCGAGGCGGCGGAGGCCATGACCCAGACCACGGCCCAGAGCTCCGTGACGGAGGCGCAGGGGACCGAAAACGGCATCTTCCAGGCGGCGGATCTGTTCACCAGCCAGGATCTGACCCAGGAGGCCGACCTGACGGAGGCGGTGTATCACACCCTGACGGACGGGGAGGAATGGGTCATCGACCAGGCGGGGGTGTACGTGATAGACGGCACCGCGAAGAACGCCACCGTGACTGTGGCCGCGGCGGAGGACGCCAAGGTGCAGCTGGTGCTGAACGGCCTGAACGCAGTCAACGACGGTTTCCCGTGCATTTACGTGAAGTCCTGCGACAAGGTGTTTGTCACCGTGATGTCGGATTCCAGCCTGTCCGTGACCGGCGCGTTCCAGTCGGATGGGGACGTGAATACCGACGGCGTGATATACTCCAAATGCGACTTGACCGTAAACGGCACGGGGAAGCTGACCGTCTCCTCCTCTCAAAACGGCATCGTGGGCAAGGACGACGTGAAGATCACCGGGGCCAGCCTGGTCATATCCGCCGCCTCCAAGGCGGTGGAGGGCAAGGACTCCATACGGATCGCGGGGGGCGAGATAACCCTGACCGCGGGCACCGACGGACTGCACGCCGAGAACAGCGACGACGACAGCAAGGGGTATGTGTACATCTGCGGCGGGGAGATCGCCATCACCGCCGGGGACGACGGCATACACGGCACCTCGGTGGTGCAGATCGACGGGGGGAACATCGCCGTCACCGCCGCCGAGGGCATCGAGGGCACGTATGTGCAGATCAATGGCGGAAGCGTGACCATCAGCGGCCGGGACGACGGCATCAACGCCGGCAAAAAGTCCAGCGCCTATACGCCCACCATTGAGGTAAACGGCGGCGAGATCACCGTGGTGATGGCCTCCGGCGATAC
>CADAGW010000397.1 GCA_902787475.1 uncultured Eubacteriales bacterium | reverse complement strand
TACATCAACGGCGTGAAGCTGTGGAGATTTATGAACACCCACAGCTCCATCCCGGAGGCCGCAGCTGCGGCGACTGAGTAAGGGAGGGGTAGGATATGGCTTCCTGGTATTACGAGAAGATGAACGAGGAGCTGAAGATCGAGCGGGCTCCCCAGGACGACAAGGACGGCAAAGTCACCGGCAAGTGCATCCTCAATCTTCCGAAGTGGTTCGACGAAAATCCCACGGAGCGCATCCGGCTGGGGTGGACGAAGCACATCTACTACGAGGACAAGGAGATCAAAGAAAAATGGCCTCACACTCAGAGCCAGTACCTGGTGCAGAGCACAAAGCAGGTGGACGAGTACACGGTGGAGGACGACTACCACGTGCTCAACAAGAGCGAAGAGATGATGCTATTCGAGGAAATGCTCAATACTGTGCAGGGCTTCTACGGCGACGGGATCGTGTTCATCTAACGAAAAGGAGGGAATACCATGGAAAGAGACATCGACATCATGCGGACCATCATCGACCAGAAGGAAAAGGACATCGAGGCGGAGGAACTTCAGCCCATGGACCCGGAAGGAAAGAAGATGGGCGAGCACAAGCGTTTCACGTTTGACGTGCTGACGGTCCCCACCGATCCCCTGCGCTGATGGGGATCCCGGAGTATTGCGAGAGACCGGCGTGCACTACGCCGGTCCTCGACCCGGAGGGACGGCTTCTCCAATGCGCCGACTGGTGCATACTGCCGGAGCTGGCGATGGTGTGGGGCCGTGGCATACACACGGTATGCTCCTGCTGCGGACACAGCCAGGACGAGAGAGGGTATATACGGGTGGAGGCGCGAGACGCACAGACCATGCGGGAGATGGGATACGAGGAGTTCGAGCCCCATCCCTGCCCGATACACCCGGGCACCACGGCCTTTCGGGCCAAGATGGTGGCGAGCGTGCGGGCGGTCAGCCCCCCCGAAACCAAGCCGGACGAAGCCCAACTGGATACCGAAACGATACGCCGCCTGTGGCGAGAAGCCAGCGGCCAAGAAAGAGAGATGATAGCAGATGTTTGACGTACTGCCTGTGACGAGCCCCAAGCCCATGGACTGCGGGGCGACCTGCCTTAAAATGCTGCTGGCCTATTACGGTCAGGACGTGGAGCTGGACGAGCTGGCGAAAAAGTGCAACACCCGAATCATCGGGTGCACGGCTGCGGACATCAACAGGGTGGGCCTGGAATACGGCCTGGACATGAAGGCGTTCAGGGAGACGGCGGAAGACCTGATGAAGCAGGACAGACCCGCTATCATCTGGTGGAAGTACGCGCATTTCGTGGTGTTCTGCGGGCTGGACGAAGATGGGAAGGTGGTCATCTGCAATCCGGACATCGGCAGGTACCGCATGAGCAAAGAGACCTTCTCCTGTTTCTTCACGGAAATCGCGCTATGCAACGGAACGCCGGAGGATCTGCCTGAAGGTGAGGCCGTGTGAAATACGACGGCACGAACCTGATCGAGGTCATTGAAGCGCATCAAAGGTGGATGCACGACGAGACGGACGAGAACGGCGTGGTGCGGGACGACCTGCGGGCGGACTTTTCCGGGGCCGATCTGCGTGGAGTTCTCATGCCAAACACCTGTCTGTACGGCGCGATTTTCCGGGGCACCAATATGCACAACGCCGATCTGACAGAAAGCGACCTGGCCCGGGCCGACATGACGAAGGCAAATCTCTTTCAGGCCAGGCTGGAGAGGGCGTGTCTGCATGGCGCCATCGGCGCGCCGTTCGTTCCCATCGCATGCCCGGACACCGGAGCCTTTGTGGGATGGAAGCAGGCCGTGCTGGCGAGGAACGGCGAGGTGACGCAGACACGGGTGATCCTAAAACTCCTGATCCCGGAGGACGCGCAGCGCACCAGCGACACGAAGAGAGAGTGCCGGGCCTCGAAGGTCCGGGTGCTGGAGATACAGGACATGGACGGGGCGGTGCTGGCCAGCGAAGAGACGGGGGAAACCGTGTACGCCGCCAGCATCAAACACCCGGCGGTGGAATACCACGTGGGACAGGAAACGGTGGCGGTGAACGCCTGCCCCGAGGAGTTCCAGCGCTTCGGCGGCGGGGCCTGGCACTACAACAACGGCATATTTTTTTACATCAACAGGCGGGAGGCTGAGCTGTATTTGACGGCGGGGGAGGATCCGGAAGGAAACCCCATCGACATATCAAACGCGGCCCGGGAGTACGCCATACGGGAGGGATTGGTATATGGGGAAAATACCTGACATCAGTTACTGGCAAGGGTTTGTGACGTTTTCGGCGAGCACGAAGGTGGAGACGGATTACCTGATCCACCGGG
Source organism: uncultured Eubacteriales bacterium (assembly GCA_902787475.1). Taxonomy (GTDB): domain Bacteria; phylum Bacillota; class Clostridia; order Christensenellales; family Aristaeellaceae; genus RUG13279. The sequence goes on along the minus strand of CADAGW010000397.1, from coordinate 40 downwards.
CGAGCTGTGGGACGGCGAAGGACACCCGATTCCCGGAGAA
>CADAGW010000396.1 GCA_902787475.1 uncultured Eubacteriales bacterium | reverse complement strand
TAGTAGCGGTCAAAGCCCTCCCAGCCCGCCTGGGGCCGGACGGTCATGAAGGCTACGTTGGCACTCAGGGGTGAGCTGCCGCTCATCAGCAGAGTGCCGGTGGAGGCGGAGCCGTAGAGCCGGCGGGGATACCACATGGCGTGGTTCAGGGTGAAGGAGCGGCGGGTCACCGTCCAGGCGCCGCCGTTTTCCCGCAGCTCCACGATGCCAGTGGGCTCTTTGATGCTCATTACGTCCTCGGTGGCGTAGATGGCGCCGTCGGAGAAGGCGATCAGGTGGGGCGAATCCACCATGTAGCGCAAAGAGCAGCACAGCTGGGTGGTCTGGGCGGCCAGGTCGTAGCGGTAGAGGCCGCAGCGGTCGTCGGTGGTGTTGCCGTAGAGCATGTAGTAGAAATAGGCGTCGTCCGGGGAGAAGCAGGCCGCGGCCACCACGCCGCAGTTGCCCTTCACGGGCTTGTTTTCATAGGTGGCGGTCAGGAACACGTCGCCGGTGGACAGGTCGATGAGTATGGGATCCAGGAAGAAGTTGGCGTTCACAATGCCTATGCGGTAGCTGTATATGGCGGCGTAGCGGCCGTCGTGGGAGTAGACCACGCCCTCCTCGCCGATCAGGCCCAGGGGCCGGGAGGTGAGGTATTCGCTGTATTTGGCCAGATTTCCGTAGGTGTCCGGCACGCTTCGCTGGAAATTGGGGGACACCAGGGAGTACCGGCCCTGGCAGCAGGCCATGAGGGCGCCGCCCACAAGGAACAGGCCGCTTTGGCCGCCATAGGACAGGGACAAAGGCTCCACGGTCAGCTGGCCCGCGGCTCCTTCCAGGGCCGCGCGGGCGTCGTCCGCGGAGATGCCGCCCAGGGCGGAGAGGAAGGCGTCGCTCAATACGAACTGATCCGCCGTCGGGGCCGGGACGGGGGTGGGGACCAGGGTCAGGGCGTCCGCGTCGAACAGGGCGTCGAGCCGGGTGTCCTGCCAGGCGTCCGAGGGGGTCTCCTGGGCGGCCTCGGTGTCGGTGTCGGCCTGCTGGCCGCCGAAGACGGTGTCGAACAGGGAGGACAGCCAGCCGCCGGAGCTTTCCGCCAGGGCGGGGGCGGAGAGGGAAATAAGAAGCGCGAGGGAGAGAAGGACGGAGATCCGCTTTTTCATAATGGCCTCCTTTGGCGTCGGCGGGTCATTGGGCGGTGTGCCAGGGGTCCTCGGGATCGTCCTGAGTGGGGCCGGCATGGTCGGGGCCGCCGGAGGGCTGGGGAACCCGGTCCCGGTAGAAGGCGGCCAGGGCGGTGTTGAGGTAGGGAGTGAGGAAGAACAGGCTGTAGGCGGCGGAGGCCAGGACGGCCACTATGGGGGAGAGGTAGGCAAGGCCCAGGGTGATCAGCGCGCCCAGCAGGAGCCAGCCGATGAAGCTGAAGCTCAGGCAGAACAGCCGCCATTTGTGCCCCTCCATCAGGCGGGAGGACTCGGAAATGGCCTGGGAGGCGGTGATGTCCGGATGCTCGGCCATAAGATAGGGGGCCAGCTGATAGCGGAAGGCGGCCACGATGCCGGGGATGACGAAGAGAAGGGACCAGAGGAACACCTTCACGGCCATCAGCACGTAGAGCCACAGGGCCCGCCAGAACTGGGAGAAGCCGGAGAACACCGTGGCGGAGGGAACGGGCGTATCGCCCGCCCACAGGCGGATGAAGAAGCGCATGAGGCCGATCTCCAGGGCGGGCTGGAGGCCGTAGAGGGCCAGGTAGAAAAGAGCCAGAAGGGGATAGGTCTCCACCAGGGTGTAGATGTTGCCCCGGATGGGGATGGCGACGTATTGGCCGTCTATCAGGAAGGTCCGCGTCTGTGCGGGGGCGAAGGTCATCAGAATGCTTATGGCCAGGTCCACCAGGGCCAGGACCAGGCAGGCGCGGGCGGCCAGGAGCCACTTGCCCCGAAGGGCCTCCCAGGCCTCATGGCGGAAATCGGCGGCGGTTTTCACGAGGATCATCCTTTCATGATACAGGATAGGTACAGTATATCATATTTCCGGCGAAATGAAAAGGGCGGGGACTGTTCAAAAGGGGAAAAATGGAGTATACTGTGGGCAAGGACGAGACGGGAGGAAGAGATATGGGCATTGTGGTATTCGGCAGCTTCGCGGCGGATCTGACCAGCCGGTCCAGGGGCCTGCCCCGGGCGGGAGAGACTCTGCTGGGCACGGGATTTATGATGGGGCCGGGGGGAAAGGGATCCAACCAGGCCGTGGCCGCCCACAGGGCGGGGGGAAACGTGAGGTTCGTCACCAAGATCGGGAAGGATATGTTTGGGCAGGTGGCGCTGGAGCTGTACAGGGGCGACGGCATGGACACCGGGGAGATCATCTTTTCGGAGGATACGCCCACGGGCACGGCGGTG
>CADAGW010000395.1 GCA_902787475.1 uncultured Eubacteriales bacterium | reverse complement strand
GGAACACGCGGGTTTTGTAGGTGCCCGCCTCCGCCACCTTCACGCTGAGCCGGTAGAGGTTCGGTGTCTCGGCGCTCCACAGCCTGGGCTTATCCACGGTCAGGGTCATGTGGGCGGTAATTCGGCCCATGGGCGGCGCCTGGACCCGGGTCCTGCTCTCGCAGGCGATCTCGCCGGTGGCCTCGTCCGCCAGGATGAACGTCACCTCGGCGACGCGGTTTTCGGCCAGGTCGTTTTCCACCTCCGCGGAGACCTTCAGATAGGCCGTCTCCGCCGTGCCGTCCGGGGCGTACTCGATCTTCTTCGTCCAGCCGGAAAGCCCGCCGAAGGCCGCGTGCAGCTTCGGCATGTGCACGAGTTCCACCCCACGGAACAGACCCGCGCCGGAGAACCAGCGGCTGTTGGGCTGCATGCTGGGGTTGACGATGATGACGATGCTGTTTGCCTCGCCGGGGTACACCAGCCGGGTGATGTCCGCCTCGAAGGGCGTGTAGCCGCAGTGGTGCAGGAGAGCCTTCGCGCCGTTGACCTCAACGGTGGCGTTCATCATTGCGCCGTCCAGCCGCAGGGCGACGCGCTCCCCCGCCCACTCCGCGGGAATGTCGATGGTCTTGACGTAGTGGGCTACGCCGGCATCATAGTATCCGCTGGCCTGTTTGGGCGTCGCCTCCGGGAACACGTCCCCCTCGATCATGTAGTCGTGGGGCAGGTTCACCTCGCGCCCGTGCCACTTCCAGGTCAGCCGCCCCGCCGCGTTCGGCGTCCCCAGGGCGAACTCCCAGCCCCAGTTGATGTTGATGCTCCGCATGTCGCTTCCCCTTTCGGTTTGAATATGTCTGTTCATCGCGCTTCCATGAGCACGTCCCTCATGGCCCTGATCGCTCTTATGGTGCCGATGGGCATGGCGGTGTGTCCGCCTATTGAACGGCCTCGTCCTCGACGCTGAGGGGACGTTCCTCGCTGCTCAGCACGTCATACTTTGCCAGGAACTCGTCGTAGATCTGCTGATACTGCTGCTCGCTGAGCTCGCGGGCCTTCAGCGAGTGCACGTGGATGTCGGGATTCGCCTGGATTTCCCTGCGGACCACGCCGGAAACGGCGACACAGTGGGACCCGATCCTCTCAAAGCTGTTCAGAAGCTCGGTGTAGGCGGTGCCCTGGGTGAGATTGCACTCGCCCCGGGACAGCCTGCCGATATGTCGGGCCTTCAGGATCTCGCAGAGATAGGAAAGGGCGGCGGCGCAGGGCTTGATCCGCAGGGCGGTCGAGAAGTCGTTTTCCTGATAGGCCGCCACGGTGCTGTTCACCAGATCCCGTTCGGCCTCGATGGCGACGTTCAGGTCCTTCCTGGCATCCTCCGAGAAGGAAATGTTCCCGTCGTGGATCTCGTTGGTCACCCGGGCGATGTTGGAGGCATAGTCGCCGATCCGCTCCAGGTCCCCCACGACACGCAGGAGCATGGTCACCTTCCGGGTCTGCCGGGAATCCATCTGCTGTTTGGTGAGCTGGATCAGATACTCCCCGGTCTTGGACTCGTATTTGTCGATCAGGTCCTCCTTCCGTCCATGGTCCTGGTGAAGGCCGGCGCCCTCCCCTGTCTGCGCGGGCTCGTGGCGGTACATATCCGCCAGGATCTGCATCTGTTCACAGCATTTGTGCTCCGAGGCGATATTGTCCTCCATGGGCTCATCGTTCCAGTACCAGACGTTGAGGTCTCCCGCATGGTAGATTCTTCTGCCCTCTGTCTCAACGCAGAAGGCCACGCCCATATCCGTCGATTCGAGCGTGTGTAAGCGGATGGCGGCGTCCTCCCCCGGGCTGCCGGGATCAGACTCGCCCTCCTCCCGGCTGCCGTAATTCCATCTCTCCAGGCTGCAGTGGCGGATGATCCTGCCGTCGATCTCGTAGCACATCTGCGGGGCAACGGTCACGATCCTGGCCTCCGGATGATGATTGGCATCTTCGATTCCTTCATCCAGGATATAAATGACCTCCGGGTGGTCGATCTGCAGCTCCCAGATCCGGGGGCTGTAATGGTCCGCGTGCGCATGGGAGCAGAAGACGTACAGGCGTCTGTCCCTGGGAATCTGGGGGAGGTCCCCGGTATACCAGTCAAAGAGCAGGGCGCTGTGCCGTGTGATCACAAGGAATCCGCTGTGAAAAATGTGGTGGATGCGCATATTCACTCCTTTCCTCTGTACGGTCGCACTGCGGGAGCTTCTTTTAAAGCTTGTCGGAACGCTTCGTGCTTATTCGAATACGTCGAACAGACTGATCTGGTTGGTCTCCGGCAGGTCGCCCAGAAGACCGAGCTCGTGCATCTTTTCAATGACCGTTTTAGGGACCTTGGTGCGGTTCCAGAAGTCGTCGCGGGAGATAAACGGGCCGGCCTTCCTGGCCTCG
>CADAGW010000394.1 GCA_902787475.1 uncultured Eubacteriales bacterium | reverse complement strand
CACCATGGTGATGGCAGCGGTCAGAGTGGTCTTGCCGTGGTCAACGTGACCGATGGTGCCAATGTTCACATGAGGCTTGGTACGCTCAAATTTTGCCTTGGCCATTGGATTCATCCTCCCTTGATTTGCCGGACACGCCGGTCGTAATATGCGATGTGGAGCGGGTGATGGGAATCGAACCCACGTGATCAGCTTGGGAAGCTGGAGCTCTGCCATTGAGCTACACCCGCATAGATCGTCCCGCGTTCACAACAGGTTTATTTTATCCAAATCGGAGCGATTTGTCAATATTGAACCGGGGAAGATTCGTCAATTTTTTGTTAAGGTATGGCCCATCTTTGGGCTCTACGGGGCCTTGCGGCCATCGAACTGCATCTTGTGCAGCTTTTTTTTGACCCGCTGAAGGGCGTTGTCCACGCTCTTTACGTGCCTGTCCAGGGTATCGGAGATCTCCTGATAGCTCTTGCCGTCCAGATACAAAAGGAGCACCTTTTTTTCAAAGCCGCTGAGCGCTCCGCCCACCCGCTCCTCGATGGCGTTGAGATCCTCCTGGGAGATCACCGCGTCCTCGGGGCTGCCCACCCAGTTTTCGGTGATCACGTCCATGAGGGTGCGGTCCGATTCCTCGTCGTAGACGGGCTTATTGAGGGAGACGTAGGAATTTAAGGGGATGTGCTTTTGCCGGGTGGCGGTCTTGATGGCGGTGATGATCTGCCGGGTGACGCACAGCTCGGCGAAGGCGCGGAAGGAGGACAGCTTGTCGCTTCGAAAGTCCCGTATGGCCTTGTACAGGCCGATCATGCCCTCCTGGACGATGTCCTCGTGGTCCGCGCCGATGAGAAAGTAGGAGCGGGCTTTGGAGCGGACGAAGTTTTTGTATTTGTTGAGGAGAAATTCGATGGCGTCGCCGTCGCCCTGCTGCGCCAGGGTGACGATCTCCTCGTCGGTCATGGATTCGAGAAGCCGCTCTTCCATGGCGTCTCCTTTCTGTGGGATGGGGCGTTATTTCTTTCGGCGCATGCGTTCGAGCTTTTCCCGCACGTCCTGGGGCAGATGGTCCATGACGGTGGAGCGGCCCCGGCTCTGGGCAAAGGGCGCGCCTTCTGTTCGGGCGGTCTCCATTTCGTAGAGCAGCTCCCGGCTGGATATGCGGATGGCGCCGCGGCCCATGACAACGGTCTGCTCCACCGCATCGGAGGTGGCTACCCGCACCTCGCAGCGGCCCAGCTCCATGTCCCGGGCGTACTCGTCGCAGCGACGCTCGATGTAGTTGTCGGCGGTCTCACCGTGGCGGGTGTACACCACGGTGAAACCGTCGGAATATACGTCCTCGCTGCGGACGGACCGGTCTCCCTGCCAGGCGTCGAACACCAGTATCACCTGCTGACCGGAGAGACCGGCGTAATTGTGCATCCTGCGGATGAGGGCGTGCCGGGCGTCCTCCAGGGTGGAACCGGGGGTCATCTCGGACCGGGCCCCCAGCACGTTGTAGCCGTCCACCAGCAGTATGCGGCGCTTTTTCATTTTGTACTCCTGGCGCGCAGTACCTGGTACATCAGCACGCCCGCGGCCACGGAGGCGTTGAGGGAGGAGATGCTGCCCTTCATGGGCAGGGCGATGGTGTGGTCGCACAGGGACAGCACGTGGTCGGACACGCCGCTGCCCTCGCTGCCGATGACCAGCGCCACGGGGCCGTCCAGGGGAGAGGTGAAGGCGTTTTCGCCCTCCATGTCCGCGCCGTAGACCCACAGGCCCTTGTCCTTGAGCTCCCCGATGGCCCGGGCCAGGTTCACCACGCGGACCACCTTTACATATTCCTGGGCTCCGGCGGCGGCCTTCACCGCGGCGGGAGTCAGGCCCACGCCCCGGCGGCGGGGCACGATGACCCCGTGGGCCCCGCAGCACTCGGCGGTGCGCAGTATGGCCCCCAGGTTGTGGGGATCGGTGATGCCGTCCAGCACGATGACGAAGGGATCCTCGCCCTTTTCCGCCGCCAGGGCGAATATGTCGTCCATGTCGGCGTATTGGGCGGCGGAGACGAAGGCGATCAGGCCCTGATGGCCGGGATAGATGGCGTCCAGGCGGGACCGGTCCACCTCCTGCACCACCACGCGGTTCTCCTTGGCCATGGCGATGATCTCCCGGGCGGAGCCGGATTTGTCGCCCCGGGCCACCAGCAGCTTTTCGATGTCGTGGCCGGATTTGAGGGCCTCCCGGATGGGATTGCGGCCAGCGATGATGTTCTCCATGGCCTCCTCCGGGGCGGATTCGTCCATGGGCTCGTCGTCGAACCGGTCCAGGGCGGAGAAATCGGGCTCGTCAAAGCGGGCCTGGGGACGGAAGGCGGGCGCTTCGTCCATGAAGGGCTCGTCGTTCCAGTCGTCGAAGGGCCGGGCGGGCATGTC
>CADAGW010000393.1 GCA_902787475.1 uncultured Eubacteriales bacterium | reverse complement strand
TCGAGTTCGCATAGCCGTAGAGCGTGAGAGCCGCGGGACAGTCTCGGAAATCGTCGTAACTCCCGCTGCCGATGACCGCATTGGGGTTCAGGATGGTGACGCTGGTCAGAGAGGTACAGTCGTAGAAAGCGCGGGCTCCAATGCTGGAAACGCTTTGGGGGAAGATGATCTCCGTAAGGGACGCGCAGCTCCGGAAGGCATAATCGCCAATGCTGGCCGTGCGCGCGGAAAGCTTGATGTTTTTCAGTCTGGCGCAGCCGCGGAACGCCATTTCGCCAATGTCCGTCACAGTGTTGGCCATCTCGACGGCAGTCACGTCTATGCAGTCCAGAAAGGCGTTTCGCCCGATGCAGGTCACGCCGCTGCTGACGGAGATTTTATAGAAGTCTGTACGGATGTCGTACCAGGGGATTTCGCTGATGGAGTAGAAATCGTACATCTCCCCCGTGCCTTCGATGACCAGGGTACCCAAGTGGGAATCGTACCACCAGGTCACGCTGTCTCCGCAGGCGCCTGAGTAATGCTCAGCCTGGGCAGAGCCAAGGACAAGCAGACCGAAAAGCACGGCAAGTATGAGCGAGCACAGGATAAACCGCTTCATGGATCATTACCCCCTTCTATGGCCCGCGGAAGGGATCCGCGGGATCAGATCGGCAAAACGAAACGCATACGGGAGTCAGTATATATATTATACCAGCTGTCGTATGCGTTTTCAAGTATTTATCGAAAACGAGCGAAATCTTTTGGTTCGTCCATCCCCTCCGCTGTGTGGAAGGGGACGGATCGCCTCGTTTCTTCGGAACCTCTCCATTCGGCACAGCCGTATTTTGAATCCGCATATTCAAAAGCTCCCCTGCCCATTTGGCTCTCCAGGGCACGATTCCGTCACTGGCGGGTAATGATCTTCGCCCTCGCAACGACGCGGATGTATGTCAGGGCTCCGTTTTCATCCATGGGCGGCGTGTGGCGCGCGGCAGCGCGATGGAGGTTTGCGGGTTGCGGAAACGGGGTATTCAGCGGGCGGAGGGGTCGGGACGGCGGCGCTGGCGGAGCATATACCACAGGCACAGGCCGATCTGCACAATGGTGGAGCAGGGGGTGGCCAGGCCGATCTGGAACAGGGTGGCTCCGGGGCGGCTGCCCACGATGGCGGACACGGGCACACGGACGCCGAAGGCCCCGGCCACGCCCTGGAGCATGGAGAAGCGGGTGCGGCCGCAGCCGTTAAAGTAGCCGATGAAGCAGAAGAGGAAGGAGACCAGAAGGGTGTCTATGGCGTAGGCCTTGAGGTAGTCCCAGGAGGCGGAGACCACCGCCTCGTCCCGGGCGAAGAGGCGGGAGAGGGCGTCGCCGTGGAAGAAGGACAGATAGGCCATGACGGCCCCGCAGGCGAAGGAGGTGAGCATGCCGTAGACCATGGCCCGGCGGGCCCGGCTCCCCTCCCCCGCGCCGATGTTCTGGGCCACGAAGGCGGTGAGGGCCTGGCTGAAGGCGCTGGGGATGAGCATGATGAAGGCGCACAGCCGCTCGGCCACGCCCATGCCGGCGGACTTGATGGTGCCCAGGCGGTTGACCACCGTGAGGATCACCAGAAACGACACGCTGACCAGAAGGTCCTGAGCCGCCACGGGGGCGCCGATGCGAAGGGTATCCCTCACGATGGCCTTGTCCAGGCGGATCATGCTCCGGCCAAAGGGAAAGGACAGGCCCCGGCGGCGCACCACCCAGGCGCTGAACAGGACGCTGAGGCCCTGGGAGATGACCGTGGCCACGGCGGCACCGGCGGCGGCCATGTGAAAGACGGCCACCAGGAGGATGTCCAGCGCCACGTTGCACAGGGCGGCCACAAGGACCGTCAATAGGGGCGTGCGGGAGTCCCCCATGCCCCGGAACACGCCGCCCAGGATATTGTAGGCCACGATGCAGACGGTACCCATGGAGCAGATGCGCACATAGGACACGGTGGCGGAGAATGCCTCCTGCGGCGCGTTCATGAGCCGGCACAGGGGCACGGTGAGAAACGGGAGGAGCAGGGACAGGCATACGCCCATGGCCCCGAAGAGGCAAATGGCCGTGCCCACGACCCGGCCGGATCTCTCCCCCTCCCCCGCGCCCAGGTATTGGCCGATCAGCACCGTGGAGCCCATGGACAGGCCCACGATGACGGAGGTAATGGTATGCATCAGCTCGGTGCCGGTGGACACGGCGGACACGTCGGCGGGAGAGGCGAAGCGGCCCACCACGGCCACGTCCACCGCGCCGTAGGCGGCCTGCAGGATCAGGGCCCCAAGGATGGGGAAGGCGAAGCGGATGAGGGGAGAAAAGATGGGGCCGGATGTGAAGGTGTTGGGCTTGGACACGGGTGACGCCTCCAGACGGTGTGGGATGGTAGGGGGACGGATTGCTTCGTC
>CADAGW010000392.1 GCA_902787475.1 uncultured Eubacteriales bacterium | reverse complement strand
TTCCGGGGCGATGATTTCCGGCCAGACTCCGGTATTCTCCCGCTCGTTGTCTGTGGTCACGGCGTCCCCGTCCTCTCCCTCCATATAGGCGGTGGGGGACACCCCGAATTTCTTCTTGAACATCCGGGAGAAATACAGAGGATCCCGGAACCCGCAGGCCTGGGCCGCGCCGCCCACCGAACCGGTCTGCCTGTCCCCGGACCTGAGGGCCTGGGCCGCCAGGGTCAGCCGCCTGTCGCTCAAATACTGGTGGGGCGTCACCCCGAACTCCTGCCGGAACCGCTTCCGCAGGTAGTCGTAGCTGAAGGGCAGGGACTTTAGGTACTCCTCCAGGTCGAAATTGCTGTCCGGCGCGCCCTGGTCGATGGCCCAGCGCATCTGCTCCGCCACCCCGTTTTGCGCGTGGGAGCCCCGAAAGGCGCATATGTAGGCGCAGATCAGGCTTCCGTAGGCCGCCAGGAAAGAGGCCCGCTCCTTTTTCTCGGACCGGTAGTGGTGGGCCGCCGCCGCGAAGGCGTCCCCCAGAAAATGGTTTTTGTCGTCGGATACCGCCATCACGGTGGCGTGGGGCAGCATGGGGGAGAGCATGTACACGTATATGCCCTCGAAGGCTCCGTCCGGCTCCACCACCAGCTGGCTCCTGGGCGGGAAGGCCGCCGCGTCCCCCTGCCTGACGGCGATCTTCGCCTCACTCACCCGGATGCCCGCCTTCGCCTCGCCCACCCGGATGGCCGCCGAGCCGGCGGCGCAGTACATCAGCAGCCAGCCGCCCCGGGCCCTGTGGGCCAGGTGGCGGGGGATGGGGTGTCGGGCCGCGAATACGATGTCATTCATGGTCGGCTCCTTTCAAAGGGATGAGGCCATTATACCAGATGGCATCCGGATTGTCCATACGATATCCGTTTTATGCGCATGAAATCCGCCCTAAAATGGGACAAAAAGCGCTGAAAACGGTCAAAAACCGGGTAAAAATCGGTCGTTTTGCAACCAATTGCTAAGGAGGCAATGCTATGGCATACCTTTCGCTGAAAAACATCAACAAAATCTACCCCAACGGTTTCCACGCGGTGCACAATTTCAACCTGGAGATCGAGAAGGGAGAATTTGTTGTATTCGTCGGGCCGTCCGGCTGCGGCAAATCCACCACCCTGCGGATGATCGCGGGCCTGGAGGACATTTCCAGCGGCGAGTTTCTGATCAACGGCCAGCGGGCCAATGAAAAGGGCCCCCGGGAGCGGGAGGTCGCCATGGTGTTCCAGAGCTACGCCCTGTATCCCCAGATGACGGTGTATGACAACATCGCCTTTGGCCTGACCCTGCAGGGGGTGGACGAGGACGTGATCGAGGAGCGGGTCAAGAACACCGCCAAGATACTGGGCCTTACCGACTATCTGGATCGGCTGCCCCGGGCGCTGTCCGGCGGCCAGAGGCAGAGGGTGGCCATCGGACGGGCCATCATCCGCAAGGTGGGCGTGTTTTTGATGGACGAGCCCCTGAGCAACCTGGACGCCAAGCAGAGGGTGACCATGCGCTACGAGATCGCCCAGATCCACCGCAGCACCGGCGCTACCACCATATACGTGACCCACGACCAGACCGAGGCCATGACGCTGGCGGACCGGATCGTGGTGATGAAGGATGGATACGTGCAGCAGATCGGCACGCCCTACGAGCTGTACTTTAAGCCCGCCAACGTGTTCGTGGCCGGGTTCATCGGCGAACCGCCCACCAACTTCATAAAGGGCACGGTGAAAAACGGGTCTCTGGCCTTTGGGGACGTGACGCTGGATCTGAAAAAGGTGTATTCCGGCATCGGGGCCTATGAGGGCAAGGAGATGGTGCTGGGCTTCCGGCCCGAGGCCATACGGCTTACGGATCCCCAGAACGCGTACGAGATCATCAGCCGGGTGGAGCTGACCGAGATGCTGGGCGACAACACCAATGTGTATATCACCAAGGGCGACCATCAGGCGATACTGAAGGTGGATTCCCACGACACCCCGGAGATGGATACGGATCTGACGTTCTACATTCCCTATGAGAGCGTGTATCTGTTTGACGGGCAGACGGAAAAGGCCATAGAATTGAGATAATGAAGGATTGGGATAAAAAGAGGATCGGCGAAGGTCGGTCCTCTTTTTCGTGTGCGGGGGCGCCCCTCATCAGTCAGCCTTCGGCTGACAGCTTCCCCCAAGGGGGAAGCCATATGGGAGACGGTATGGAGGTTGAAAGAGAGGGGGGAAAGTGGTAGAATTGGGAGGGACGGGCAGTGAATGATGAAGAAATGAATATTGAATCATGAAAAATGTCGCAGAGGCGGAGATGCGTGAGCGGGCTAAGCGGAAGGTGCGGCGGCTGTGAAGGGAAAAGGGAAACGGATTGCTTCAGCCTGCGGCTTCGCAATGACAATG
>CADAGW010000391.1 GCA_902787475.1 uncultured Eubacteriales bacterium | reverse complement strand
TTAATAAAATTAATACTGCAATATCCTGAAATGGCCGCAGGAAAAGCTTTCCCTTTCCGACCGCTCCGCAGGCGAGCCGTCCGCTGTCGGGCTCGATGACTTCCCAGCCGTAGTGTTTAAGTGTCTCCAGATTATCCTGCGTCACGGGATTTTCGAACATAGCGGTATTCATCGAAGGCGCTACGGCCTTGGGACATTTGCATGCGAGCACCGTGGTAGTCAGCATATCGTCGGCCAGGCCGTGGGCCAGCTTGGCGATCACGTTGGCGGTGGCGGGGGCGATGAGCACGAAATCCGCCCGGTCCGCCAGGGCGATATGTCCCACGTCATACCGGAAGTTCCGATCGAAGGTGTCCACCAGGGCTCTGTTCCCCGTCAGCTGTTCAAAGGTCAAAGGCGTGACGAACTTCGTGGCGTTCTCCGTCATGACCACCTGCACGTCGGCATGCTGTTTCTTCAGCATGGACGCCAGCGCCGCCGCCTTGAAGCAGGCGATGCCGCCGGTCACGCCCAGCAGAACGGTCTTTCCCTGTAACATAGCTTGTCCTCCTTTGCCTATGCGCCCATGATACATAAAATATACCATAGCCGCGGAACAAATGCAACGCGGCGGACCTGAAAAAAGTATTGCATCCACCCTCCCTGTACGCTATAATCACCTTGGCAAGGGGAAAGCCCGTCTGCTATACCCGCCGGGACAGCAGGACGAAGGGGCGATACCCGCGCCGCATTCTACGCAGTGTATCTTCCCCAGGGAAGAACACGAGCAAGGAGGTAAATGAATATGGAAAAGAAGAAGTTCAGCACCCGGTATCTGGCGGAAGTAGCCCTGTTCGTGGGCGTCATCCTGGTCATGAAGATCACAGGCCTTTCCAGCATCCCCGTGGGGCCCCTGGTCATGACCTTTACCATGATCCCCATCGCCATCGGCTCCATGCTGTTGGGTCCTCTGGCGGGCACCATCCTGGGCGCGATCTTCGGCCTCACCAGCCTGTATGACGCCGTCACCGGGAAATCCGCGATGACGCATTTTTTCTTTCAGGAAAGCCCCTTTTTGACCGTATTGCTGTGCGTCGGCACCCGGGCCCTGGTGGGCACGGCCACGGGATGGCTGTTCCGTCTGTTCAGCCGGGTCGATAAAAAACACACCTGGAGCTACTTTGCCGGCGGCCTCCTGGCCCCCGTCCTCAACACCCTGTTCTTCATGGGCTTCATCGTGCTGGTGTTCTACCGGTCCGAATTCGTCCAGACCCTGGTGAGCAAAGTGGGGGCAAGCGGCCCCATCATGTTCATCGTGCTGGTGGTGGGCGTCCAGGGCCTGGTGGAGGCGGCTACCGGTCTTGTCATTGGCGGCGCTATCGCCAAGGGCGTGGCCCATGCCCTGAAGCGAGACCGCGATCCCCTCGCGGCCCAGCAGGCCGTGTACCGGAGCATGAAGGACGAGGCGGAAGCCCCTGTCGCAGAGGCGCCCATTGACGACACATTGAAGTTGATCGAGGAGGACAAAAAATGATCCTGGCCATCGACGTAGGCAACACCAACATTGTGCTGGGCGGCATCATGGATAACCAGCAGGTCTTCTCCGCCCGTCTCGCCAGCGACCGGAACAAGACGGCCGACCAGTATGCCCTGGATATCCAAGGCATCCTCGCCATGCACAAGGTGCGGGTGGAGGCCATCGAGGGCGGCATCCTCTCCTCCGTGGTGCCCTATCTGCAGACCGTGATCCCCAACGCCGTGAAGCTGCTGACCGGCGTGGACCTTTTGGTGGTGGGCCCGGGCATCAAGACGGGGCTCTCCATCCGCATGGACAACCCTGCCAGCGTGGGCAGCGATCTGATCGTGGCGGCGGTGGCGGCCAGAGCCAAGTATAAGGCGCCCATCGCCATCGTGGACATGGGCACCGCCACCACCCTGTCCGTGGTGGCCAAGAACGGCAACTACATCGGCGGCATGATCATCCCGGGTCTTTGGACCAGCATGAACGCCCTCAGCGCCCACGCGGCCCAGCTGCCCTATATCGACCTCAACGGCCCGGCCAAGCTCCTGGGGACCAACACCGTGGACTGCATGCGCTCCGGCGCCCTCATCGGCACGGCAGCCATGCTGGACGGCCTCATCGACCGGCTGGAGGAGGAGCTGGGTGAAAGCGTCAGCCCCGTGCTCACCGGCGGCGTCAGCCCCCTCATCGTCCCCTACTGCCGCCACAGCTTCCATCTGGAGCCGGATATCCTCATCGACGGTCTTCGGATCCTGTACGGCAAGAACAAGCCGAACGCGTGATCATCAGGTCCGCCTAAAAATTTGCGCGGATTTGAAAAAAAGACTTGCATTCCTGTGCGGTCTTTGTTATAATGCGCGTTGCAGCGCTGGTGTAGCTCAGTTGGTAGAGCGCGTCATTGGTAATGACGAGGTTCATGGGTCCGACTCCCA
>CADAGW010000390.1 GCA_902787475.1 uncultured Eubacteriales bacterium | reverse complement strand
GTGACGGAGGCGTATATCCACCCGGCCCGGGAGGGAGAGGAGATACAGGGCATCACCGGGCTGTGGCAGAGGCGGGTGTGGGAGTACAGGCTGTATTCGGATCCCGCCACCATGCGGCATATCAGGGGACTTGGGATCGTGCCCATCAGCTACCGGGAGCTGGCAAGGCTGCGGGGCATGGAAGGATAGAAGGGGAGATACGCAGTTGGCGAAGGATACGAGGATCATACGGGATCTGACGGTGGGGAGCGTGCCGGGGACGCTGTTCCGATTCGCCATGCCCCTGTTTTTGTCGGGACTGCTGCAGATGGTCTACAACATGGTGGACATGATCGTGGTGGGCCGGTTCGTGGGCACACAGGGCCTGTCCGCTGTGGCCATAGGCGGCGAGGTGCTGCAGCTGATCACCTTCGTGGCCATGGGGTTTTCAAACGCCGGGCAGATCCTCATATCCAGGGCGGTGGGCGAGGACCGGAAGGACCGGGTGGGGGAAATGGTGGCCACGCTCTTTACCCTGCTCATGTCTTTGGCGCTGATCATCACCGGGGTGTTTTTGGTGAGCTATCAGGGAGTGCTCCGGTGGCTCAACACGCCCCAGGAGATATGGGAGTATACCCGGCAGTACAGCGTGACCTGCGTGTACGGCATCGTGTTTATATATGGATATAACCTGGTTTCGGCGATATTGAGGGGCATGGGGGATTCAAGGCACCCCTTCCAGTTTATCGCCATCGCCTCGGTGATCAACGTGGTGCTGGACGTGGCGCTGGTGGGGCCCATGGGCATGGGCGCGCTGGGCGCGGCGCTGGCCACGGTGATCGGCCAGGCGGTGAGCTTTTTGTTCGCGCTGAGGCTCCTGTATAAAAACCGGGAGCAGATCCACTTTGACTTTCATCCGTCCCACTTCAGGCTCCATCCCGGGGCCACGAAGGGGCTTTTGTCGCTGGGCATACCCATGGTGATCCAGTCGGCGGCAGTGACCTTTTCGATGCTGTTCGTCAATTCCTATGTGAACACCTACGGCACCACGGCGGTGGCGGTGACGGGGGTGGCAAGGAAGCTGGAAAACATGATCGGCGTGGTGAGCCAGGCCATCTCCTCCGCGGGCGGGGCCATGATCGCCCAGGCGCTGGGGGCGGGAAAGATCCACCGGGTGCCCAGGATCGTATACCACGCGCTGTGGATCGTGGCGGTGCCGGCGGGGATCATGGCGGTGATGACGGCCGCCCGGCCAGAGTGGCTGTTTGGACTGTTTTCGGACGACCAGGCGGTATTGACCATGGCGCTTACGTACATCCCCGTGGCCATGGTGCAGTATCTGGGGGCGACGCTGAGGCCCGCCAATTTCGCCCTGATCAACGGGTCGGGGAATTCCAGGCTGAACCTGATGGTGGCCATACTGGACGGTATCCTGTGCCGGATCGGGCTGGCGCTGCTGCTGGGCGTGGCCCTGAACTGGGGGATCAGAGGGTTCTGGTACGGGAACGCCTTCGCGGGGCTGGTGCCCTTCTGCATAGGCAGCGTGTATCTGGCCAGCGGGCTGTGGAAAAAGAGAGCGTCCCGAAGGGCGGAAGAGAAGTAGAAAAAGCGGTTGAAAATGGGATGAAAACATGGTATGATACGGGTATATCCTGCGTGAAATATGGGGAAAGCGGGCGATAGGTTTGATGTATGACGTGGCGATCATAGGCTGCGGCGTGGTGGGCGCGGCGGCGGCGTTCGAGCTGTCCAGGTACAGGCTCAATGTGGTGGTGCTGGAAAAGGAAAACGACGTGGCCATGGGGTCCAGCCGGGCCAACAGCGCCATCATCCACGCGGGGTACGACCCCAAGCCGGGCACCCTGATGGCCAGGCTGAACGTGGAGGGGTGCGCCATGGCGGAGAAGCTGTGCCGGGATCTGAGCGTGCCCTACAAAAAGATCGGCTCTCTGGTGCTGGCGTTTTCGGACGAGGAAATGGAGACCGTACGGGCGCTGTATGACCGGGGGGTTCAAAACGGCGTGCCGGATATGAAGGTATTGAGCCGGGAAGAAGTGCTGGAAATGGAGCCCCAGGTCAGTGAAAAGGTGAAGTGCGCCCTGTATGCCCCGTCGGCGGGCATCGTGGGGCCCTGGGAGTATACGCTGGCCTTCGCCGAGACCGCGGCGGTAAACGGCGTGAAGATATGCCGCAGCTGCGGCGTGGAGGGGATCGGGAACGAGGGGGATCACTACCGCCTGCGCACGGCCAAGGGGGACGTGGAGGCCCGGTATGTGGTCAACGTCGCCGGGGTGGAGAGCGAGAGGATCCACTGCATGGTGGCGGATAAGACGTTTGAGACCCGGCCCAGCCGGGGGGAATATTACCTGATGGACAAGTGCGAGAGCGCTCGGGCCAGGCATGTATTGTTCCAGTGTCCCAGCGCTGCGGGCAAGGGCGTGCTGGTGTCTCCCACGG
>CADAGW010000389.1 GCA_902787475.1 uncultured Eubacteriales bacterium | reverse complement strand
TCTCCCCCACCCTGCCCGGCCAGAGCGGCGAGGGGCACGTTCAGCTCATAGGCCTCGCGGACCGTGCCGCCCACCCGCCAGTCGCCCTGATGGGGGTATATGGCGTAGGTGAAGTCGTGCTCCCCCTTGTCGGCCACAGGGTCGGGGTAGTTGGGCGAACGCAGGAGGGTGAGGCGCATGCGGCTGCCGAATATGTCGTAGCCGTATTTGCAGTCGTTTAACAGGCTCACGCCGTATAGGCCCTCGGACAGGTCGGCCCACTTGTGGCCGCAGACCTCGAAGCGGGCCCGGTCGTAGCTGGTGTTGAAGTGGGTGGGCCGCTCGATGGCGCCGAACTGGATCTCGTAGGTGGCCTTAGTGGAGAGCACGTCCGGGAAGAAGGCGGCCTTGAGCATCCGCTCGGTCTCCTGCCAGTTTACGTGGGTGCGGAATTCCACCCGGCGGGCATGGGCGGAGAGCACGATGTCCTGGGTGATGGTGGAGAGATTGAAGGCGCGCACCACCCGCACGGCGGCCCGGACGGGGCTGGACTCTATGACCTCCACGCTTTGGGCCTCTGTCAGCTCCCAGAAGTGATTCATGTACTCCAGGTCTGTGTTCCAGGCGGATTCCCGGTGGGGGATGTCCTCAAATACGGTGAGGAGGTTGTTGAGGGTGCCGGGGGCGAAGACCTCTCGCTTCGCGTCCTTGTCGAAGAGGGACGTGATGTGGCCGTTTTGATCCAGCGTCACCCGCAGGCGCTCGTTTTCAAGGCCCCGCTTTGTGGCGCACACCCAGGGAACGTCTGCGGCCACGGCCACGGCGGTATAGACCCTGACGCCCATGGGAGGCACGTTTTCCGTGTGGACGGTGAACTCCGTGACGCCGTCATGGGAAACGGCCGTGCAGGGCACGGGGGCGCCGGTCTCGTCCTGAATGCCCTGCCAGTGACCGCTTATGGCCGCCTTGACCGTGCCGGTCACCGGCCAGGAGAGGAAATTCCAGACGGCGATCTGGTCTTTGCCCGCGCCAAGGGAATCGGTGAGGGGGCGAAGGGAGGAGGCGAAGAGGCCCTCGCCCTTGTCAAATACCTGGGCGTAGATCGTTTCGCAGTCCTCGTAGACCTGGTGGATGGAGGAGCCGGGGAGGATGTCGTGGAACTGGTTGGTGAGGAGCTTTTTCCATAGGTTGGCGAACTCCCGGGCGGGATAGGCCGCGCCGAGAAGCGCCGAGGCCATGGAGGCGGCCATTTCCGAGCGGCGCATAAGCAGCTCGCCCTTCCGGTTGTGCAGCTTGGTGCGGGCCTGGGAGGTATAGGTGCCCCGGTGGAATTCGTAGTACATCTCATCGTTCCAGAGGGGAAGCTGGCTCTGGGAGGTCTCGGCAGCCTCGAAGAAGGACAGGCTGGTGGCAAACTCTGACTCCGGCAGACCCGGGAAGCGCTTGAGCCGCTTGGCCTTTTCCAGCATCTGGTAGCTGGGGCCGCCGCCGCCGTCGCCGTAGCCTATGGTCATAAGGGCGGTATCGCACACGTCCTTCTGGTCGAACTGGGCCCAGATGCCGGACAGTGTGCCCGCGTCGTATTCGCCGTTGTAGCCCAGCCGCTGGAGGTAGGACAATATCTTCGTACCGTCCACGCCCTGCCAGGTGAACAGGGAGTGGGGGAAGCGGTTGGTGTCGTTGTTGACCAGCTTGGAGGTAAAGAAGTAGTCCACGCCGGACCGCTTCATGATCTGGGGCAGTGCCCAGCTGTAGCCGAACACGTCGGGCATCCAGAACACCCGGGAGGCCTTGCCGAACTTTTCAAGGTAGTAGGCCCGGCCGTAGAGCAGCTGGCGGACCAGGGATTCGCCGGAGGGCACGTTGGTGTCCATCTCCACCCAGGCGTTGCCCACCAGCTCGATGCGGCCCTCGGCCACACGGCGGCGGATCTGCTCGAACAAGTCGGGATAGTATTCCTCCACGTAGGCGAAGAGCTGGGGCTGGCTGAAGGCGAAGATAAAGTCGGGGTACCTGTCCATGAGGGAGAGTACGTTTGAGAAGGTCTTGGCGCACTTTCTGACCGATTCCTTCAGGGGCCACAGCCAGGCCGTGTCGATGTGGCTCTGGCCCACGAATTTGACCAGGCCCTCGCTCTGGTGGGGAATGGCGGCAAGGGCGTCGGAAAGGGCCTTGGAGGCGGCGGGGATGGTGGCCTTGAGGCGGGGCAGATCGAATTCCAGGTCCAGAAGGCTCACGGAGTCCATGCAGGCCTTAAAGATCCGCTTGTGCATGAAGCTCCCCCGGTTTAAGGACTCCATGACCCGGCGGACGGTGGGGTCCAGCACCCGGGCGTTGGAGTTCTGGAAGGTGTCCAGGGGATTTTCAAAGGTGTCCAGGGCCTGCACGGCGGTGAGGAGGTCGAAATAATACGCCTCGACGTCCTCCTCGACGGCGGCGAAGCATGCCTCTTTGAAGGTGTAT
>CADAGW010000388.1 GCA_902787475.1 uncultured Eubacteriales bacterium | reverse complement strand
CCCTTCGGCGTCACCCCGTAAAGTTTCTATTGCTCCAAAATGAATTATATACAAATGAAATGGCCGACGCAACCCTATTCGGGAGATCGCGGGGCTGATTATGCCTGCCGATAATAAACCCTGCCGGGCAGTCAAAGCCGGCAGGGTCTGTCGTCTGTGTTTATAAAGCCATCTCCCCGGAGCCCGGGGGCGGGCGGCTCCCGCTGCGGTTTCCGGCGGACAAAAGGACCCCTATGCCAGGCCGTAGAGCTTTCGCGCTTCGGCCTGGGACGCGATGGGCCGCCCCACATCCCGCGCGATGTCCCGGACCTGCCGGATCAGGTCCAGGTTGGTGGGCTTCTCCCGGGGATCAAAGTGCATCTCAAGCCCGGTCTTGATATGCCCGCCCAATTCGATGGCGCGCCGAAGCAGCTCATAATGCTCTCCCTCAAGCTGGCTGCCTGCGCCCCATACGGAGATGAACCAGGGGAGCTTCACTTCCGAACGCTCCAGGATATCCAGATAGTAGTACAGGCTTTCCACCGTCGGAGGCGCGCCGGCGGTGTTGACGGGCTGCATGGCGGTCAGGCCGTAGTCCCCGATGAAATACAGGTCGATCGTGGAGCCCTTGGGGGATCTGCCGTGTTTAGCGTAATGCAGCGCGGTGCGGAGGTATCCCGTCTCATACACGCCCCAGACGCAGCCGAGCTGATTCCGCTGGCATAAGGCCACCTGGCGGTTGATAACGGCGTTGTCGTTGTTGTAGGGGATCCCGCTCAGGTCTCCCTTTTCGTCGGAAGCGAGGACCAGATTGACCGAGCCGGGGTCCACGACGCAGACCTCCATGTTCGCTTCTCGGGCGAGGAACTCCGCATGCTCCAGCCCGCATGCCTTCGGATCGAAGGGGTCCAGGGCGGAGCCCGTGGAATACCAGAAGACGTCCGGGTATTTTTCCAGCACGGGCTTCCAGGATCTCAGATAGTCGTCCGCGGCTTCTCTCCCGTGAAGGGCGATGTTTGTGTTGTGGGCATGGATGGCCGTCGCGCCGGCCTCCCAGCAGCGGATGGCCTCTGCCGTGATCTCCCCGTACTCGGTGGGGATGTTGGGATTATACATCTTGGAGCGCACGCCGTTGATGTGCGCCTCGATCATGACCGGCGTGTCCCAGCAGGGCGTTCTTGATTCAAGGGCGGCAAATCTGCTCATTTTTCCAGCCTTTCTCTGTGTTTTTGCAGGGATACGACGTGAAGGGGGATCTCCGTCCCCCTTCACGATTATCCATGCCTGTCAGGGCGTATAGTATTTCAGGATATCCAGCTTCCCCGCGTTCCGGCCGAAGGCGCCGATGGAGGACATGCTGGTCATCTTGGCCTCCCCGAAGCCGAGGCCGTAGAAGATGCCGCAGTCGTGCATGGTGCGCAGGTTCATCAGCACCGTGCCCTGGCCGCCGGCGGAGGTCTCCTCCACCCAGCTCATGATGTAGCAATCGCTGCGGAGCTTCACGTATTCGCAGGGGGAGGACCACACCATGCCGCCGTTCTGATCGTCCAGATAGATCGTCCAGGAATAGGCCCAGGGAGAGGTGTAGACATGCATGGAGGTAAGCCCGTTCTCGCCGCCGGAGTAGTTCCAGGTGAATGCCTGGCCCACCAGGTCCGTGGTGCGGGTGTGGCGCAGCCGCTCGGGGGGCGTGATCCCCTCTGCCTCCATCACGCCGAAGTACAGATCATAGCCCACTTCCCGGTTGGCGTAGCCGTTGCCGATCTTGGAGTGGAACACGGTGGCCAGGCCGTTGCGGAAGTCCACGGCGGCGGTGATGCCCCGGCCGTAGTCCGAGCCGGTCTGCACATGGGCGAACATGATGAGGTCCTCGTCCGGCTCAAAGGACTTGTAGGTCTCGTCGTGCCAGGCGCGCTTGCCCACCTCCCGCCAGCGCAGAGTGCTGAGCCCGGTGAACTGGTACTGCCAGGCCGGTCCGTTGTCCATGCGCAGGGTGATCTCCCTGCCGATGAGGTAGTGGCTGTCCGGCATGGAGTTGCCGGAGGGCATGATGGTCTCATCCACGATGGGGAAGGCGTGGGGCTTTTTCCCCGCGTTTTTGGCCTCCGCTTCCGTGATGTCGGGATACTGGCCGTGGACACGGTAGATCCCCCTGTCGCCCTTCTTTAATCCCTCGCCCTCCTTGACCGCCTGGGGGAAGACTTCCGGATTCGTCTTGCCGCCGTAGTCCGTGAACTTGCTGAAGGTGGCAAGCTGACCGGCCATCTCGCCCTTGGCGGAGAAGATGCGCCAGTCCAGTGCGTCCTTTTCGTCAAAGCCCAGGCGCGCGCCCACTTCCTCCATGCGGAACAGGTCGATGGCAGCCAGAACGAAGGTGCCGGAGAATTCCGCCTCGTTCCTGGCATAGATGAACTGCTCGTCGTTGATCTTGATGTAATCGGAAGGGAAGGCGACGGTGATGCCGCCGGAGCCCGCCGT
>CADAGW010000387.1 GCA_902787475.1 uncultured Eubacteriales bacterium | reverse complement strand
CCCGGGCGCTCTTTATGGAGGGATACAACTGCGCCCAGGCGGTGTTCTGCGCCTTCACCGACGTGACGGGTCTCAATACAGACACCGCCGCCCGCCTCTCCTCCTCCTTCGGCGGCGGCATGGGCCGCATGCGCGAGGTCTGCGGAGCGGTCAGCGCCGCCTGCATGGTGCTGGGCCTCACCCGCGGCTGCTCCGACCCCCGCGACCACGAGGCCAAAAAATCCCACTACGCCCTCGTCCGCCGCTTCTGCGAGGCCTTCCGCCAGCAGGAGGGTGACATCCACTGCCGCGCCCTCCTGGAACGCGCCGGCCTCACCGATTCCCTTACCCCCGGCGGCGACCCGGCAGAGCGCACCCCCGACTACTACCAAAAACGCCCCTGCCCCGCCATCGTAGAACGGGCGGCCATGCTCCTGGAGCAAATGATCTGACCCTCCTCATTTGCATCCCGTCCCCCTCCATCCTGCAATTCCCCCCAAATCTTGTCCATTATATGTCGATTTCCGCATATTTTTCGTGAAACCTCCCCATTTCCATTGACAAATCTTCCATATCGTGCTATACTTCCCCGCTGTAAGGCAAGGGGGCCTCATAAAAAAAGGCCCCCCTGCCCTCTTTTTGAGCATCAAACCATAGACACGCGGGAGGGAAGGACATGACCAAATACATATTCGTCACCGGCGGCGTGGTGTCCGGTCTGGGCAAGGGCATCACCGCGGCGTCACTGGGCCGCCTGCTCAAGTCCCGGGGCCTGAAGGTGGCCGCCCAAAAGCTGGACCCCTACATCAACGTGGACCCGGGCACCATGAGCCCCTACCAGCACGGCGAGGTCTACGTCACCGAGGACGGGGCCGAGACCGACCTGGACCTGGGCCACTACGAGCGGTTCATCGACGAGGACCTGAACCAATTCTCCAACCTGACCACCGGCAAGGTCTATTCAAACGTCATCAGCCGGGAGCGCCAGGGCGGCTACCTGGGCAGCACGGTGCAGACCATCCCCCACATCACCGACGAGATCAAGCGCTTCATCTACGCCGTGGGCCGGCGCACCGCCGCGGACGTGGTCATCACCGAGATCGGCGGCACCATCGGCGACATCGAATCCCAGCCATTCATAGAGGCCATCCGGGAGGTAGGCCTGGAGGTGGGCCGGGACAACGCCCTCTACGTCCATGTGACCCTGGTGCCCTACCTCAAAGCCTCCGGCGAGCACAAATCCAAGCCCACCCAGCACTCCGTCAAGGAGCTGCAGGGCATGGGCATCAGCCCCAACGTGATCGTCCTCAGGGTGGACGAAAAGATCGAGGACCAGTCCATCTTCACCAAGATCGCCCACTTCTGCAACGTCAAGGAGGACTGCGTCATCGAGAATCTCACCCTCCCCAACCTATACGAAGCGCCCCTCATGCTGGAGGAGGCCGGCCTCTCCCGCATCGTCTGCCGGGAGCTCCACATCGACGCCCCCGAAGCCGACCTCACCGAATGGCGGCAGATGGTGGACCGCATCCACCGCCCGACCCGCTCCGTCAAGATCGCCCTGGTGGGCAAATACGTACAGCTCCACGACGCCTATCTCTCCGTGGCCGAGGCCCTGCGCCACGCGGGCTATTCTCTGGGCTCCCGGGTGGACATAGAGTGGATCGACTCCGAGACCCTCACCCCCGAAAACTGCGCCGCCGTACTCTCCGACGCCCAGGGCATCATCGTGCCCGGCGGCTTCGGCCCCCGGGGCATAGAGGGCATGATCGCCGCCGCCCGCTTCGCCCGGGAACACAATATCCCCTATCTGGGCATCTGCCTGGGCATGCAGATCGCGGTCATCGAGTTCGCCCGCCACGCCGCTGGCCTCTCCGCCGCCAACTCCCACGAGTTCGACGAAAACAGCCCCCATCAGGTCATCCATTTCATGCCCGACCAGTCCGAGGACATCGACAAGGGCGGCACCCTCCGCCTGGGCCGCTTCCCCTGCGTCCTGGCCCCCGGCACCCGCATTTCCGCCTGCTACGGCCAGAGCGAGATCAGCGAGCGCCACCGCCACCGCTACGAGTTCAACAACGCCTACCGCCAGCCCCTGACAGACGCGGGCCTGTGCCTCTCCGGCCTCTCCCCCGACGGCCGCCTGGTGGAGACGGTGGAGCTCCCCGCCCACCCCTTCTATATCGGCGTCCAGTTCCATCCCGAGTTCAAGAGCCGGCCCAACAAGCCCCACCCCCTGTTCGTGGGCTTCGTCCGCTCCGCCCTCGCCCTCTGATGCCGTCCCGCGTCCAAGCGATCGATCGGATCTACGGATCGCTTCATCTGTCAGCGACCTCCCCGCAGCGGCAGGAACGTTACGCCCGCATAAACGTTCCCTCCCCGCAACGGCAGAAATCCCCCGTCCGCATAAATGCGCCGTCCCCGCAACAGCAAAAACGTTACGCCCGCATAAATGTGTCCTCCCCGCAGCGGCAGGAACACTA
>CADAGW010000386.1 GCA_902787475.1 uncultured Eubacteriales bacterium | reverse complement strand
CTTTGTCCGCTTCTGCGGTTTTGATGGTGATAAGGGAATGAAAAACGCTGATTTGATGATCCACGAGGGGGATTACGCCGACCTGCCCTGGGACGGGGCAGTGGAGAGGCTTCGGCAGGCCCTGCGGTTCGACACCACGGGGTATATGGACACATCCCGGGTGAAGTACGATGAGTTTGATCGGTTCCACGATTTTTTGCGGGCGTCCTATCCCCGGGTATTTGAAGAAGGGGAGTGCCGGGAGATCGGCCACAGCCTTCTCATCCGCCTGCCGGGGGAGGACGGGAGCCTTAAGCCCGGCCTTCTCATGGCCCATCAGGACGTGGTGCCGGTGGTGCCGGGGACGCAGCAGAATTGGAAGCACGGGCCCTTTTCGGGAGACCTGGCGGAGGGGTATGTGTGGGGCCGGGGGGCCATGGACATAAAGCAGATGCTCATGGGCATCCTGGAGGCCGCGGAGTATCACCTGAATCACGGCTGGCGGCTTCAAAGGACCCTGGATCTGGCCTTCGGCGAGGATGAGGAGACCCGTTCCGTGGGGGCCAGGGCCCTGAGCCACCTGCTGAAGAATGAAGGCGTGGAGCTGGAATTCGTGCTGGACGAGGGGGCCGGGGACGTGCTGGACGCGGCGGATTACGGCGCGCCGGGCACGCTGGCCTGCACCATAGGCACCTATGAGAAGGGCTACGCGGACATGAAGCTGAGCGTCCGGTCCCGGGGCGGGCACAGCTCCAATCCATTCCACGGCACGTCCCTGGGCATACTGGCCCGGGCCATCGCCGCCATCGTGGATCATCCGCCGCAGGCGGTGCTCTCCGGCGCGGCCAGGCGGGCCATAGAGATCCTGCGGCCCCACATCACCGAGGAGCCCATGCGCACCTGGGCGCAGGACATGGACGCCCACTGGGAGGAGATCCTGGGCTGGTTCAAGGGGAAGGAGAGCCTGTACCACCAGGTGCAGACCACCGTGGCGCCGACCATGATACAGGGCGGCTCCCAGGCGGGGAACGTGATGCCCCAGGACATGGAGGCGGTGATCAATTTCAGGCTCGCTCCGCCGGACACGCCCCAGTCGCTGATGGACAGATGCCGCTCCCTTGTGGACGACGACGTGGAGCTGTCTTACGTGCAGGAGATCGGGCCGTCGGCGCCCTCCCTTGTGGACGCCCCGGCGTTTTTGGCGCTCAATGATGTGCTCACCTGGTACTTTGACCGGCTCCTGTTTATCCCCGTTCAGAACAAAGGGGCCACGGACGCCCGGTGGTACGAGCAGATCTGCCGGTGCGTCATGCGGTTCGGGCCGTTTCTGGAGGAGGAGGCGGTGTCCGCCGAGGGGGTGCACGGCACCAATGAGCGGATCTCCGTGAAGGCGTATGAGCAGGGCGTGCGGGTGCTGACCCGGTTCATCGAAAAAATGTGTCTTTGACCCGATGGGGGAGGTTCAAATGAGCGAGAGACTTTGGGAGATATTGAGGGATTCCTTCCCCAAGCTGCTGGAATACGGCGTGAAGGTGACGGTGCCCCTGACCATACTGTCCTTTGCCCTGGCGCTGATCATCGCCGTGATCGTGGCCCTGATCCAGTACGCCAACGTGCAGGGGCTCAAGCAGATCTGCCGGGTGTATATATGGATCATACGGGGCACGCCCCTGCTGGTCCAATTGTATCTGGTGTTTTACGGCCTGCCCAGCCTGGGAATACTGCTGGACGCCTTCCCCACGGCGGTGCTGGTGTTCGGCTTTAACGAAGGCGCGTACATGGCGGAGTCCGTCCGCGGCGCTCTGGAGAGCGTGCCCAAGGGGCAGCTGGAGGCGGGCTACTGCGTCAGGATGAATTATCTTCAGATCATGTGGCACGTGGTGCTGCCCCAGGCCTTCCGCACCGCCTTCCCGGCCCTGTCCAATTCCCTCATATCCATGCTCAAGGGCACGTCCCTGGCCGCCACCATCACGGTGATGGAGATGTTCCGCCAGGCCCAGGTGATCAACGGGCGGGTGTATGAGTCGCTGGGGCTGTATGGCGAGGTGGCCTTGATCTATCTGATGTTCTGCACCATACTCACGGGCGTGCAGCACTGGGCGGAGAAGAAGCTGTCCAGCTACGGAGGTGTTCGCGCATGATGCTGGAGGTGAAAAACGTCCACAAGACCTTTGAAAATCGTCCCATATTGAGGGGCATCGATCTGAACGTGGAGAAGGGGGACGTGGTGGCCATATTGGGCCCCAGCGGCTCCGGCAAGACCACCTTTTTGCGGTGCCTGAACTTTCTGGAGCGTGCGGACGAAGGGGAAATGATATTTGACGGGGAGCGGTTCGACCTGCACGCCGCAGGCCGGCGGGACGTGGCCCGGGTGCGGAACAAGACCGCCTTCGTGTTTCAGAACTACAATCTGTTTTTGAACAAGACAGTGCTTCAAAACGTGACCCTTGGCCTGACCACGGCTGGGGGGATGCGCAAGAGCGACGCC
>CADAGW010000385.1 GCA_902787475.1 uncultured Eubacteriales bacterium | reverse complement strand
AGCGGAACACGCCGGGATCGCCCAGGAAGTTGATCTTCTTGCCCAGGGTCTGGTTGAAGAACCGGCCGATCAGGCCCGAGGAGCCGAAGATCACGTAGGTGATGGACACCACGATCACGATGGAGATGAAGTGAGGCACATACAGAAGAGTCTGGGTGATCTTCTTGTAGTGGATGTTCCGGATCTCGTTGAGCATCAGCGCCAGGATGATGGGCGCCGGGAAGGTGAGCAGTATGCTCATGAAGGACAGGATCAGGGTATTCTTCAAATACAGGGACCAGTTCGACTTAAAGAAAAACTCGAACCATTTGAAGCCCACCCACTGGCTGCCAAACACGCCGGAGTAGGGAACGTAGTTCTCGAAGGCGATGACGATTCCCCACATGGGCAGATACTTAAAGATGATGAAGAAAGCAATGCCGGGAATCATCATCAGGTAGAGCCAAAGGTGCTTTTTCAGCTCCGTGCCCAGGCGGTGCCAGTATCCCTGTCGGGGGCTGCCCTTGGCGGTTGTGACCGATGCGCTGTTCATGCGCAACCCTCCCATTCCTATTTCTGCGGATCACACCAGATCCGATCGCAGCGGTGTCATTCCCGGATCATCAGCTCCGTAAGCATGAGGAAGGTCAGTCCCTGGCCGTAGGCCGTGGGCGTGACGATGATGTCCTTGTAGTGCTGCAGATTGTGGCCCATGCCGGTGCCGCCGGACACGCCCTGCACCGCGCCGGTCTCGTCGATCTGGCCGATGACGGCGTTGGCCGCCAGCATGCCCATGGGCTGGTATTCCTCCCTGGGCAGCCAGCCGAGGCGCACGCCCTTCAGTACGCCATACGCGATGGCGGCGGTGGCGCTGGTCTCGGAATAGGTCTCCTCCACGTCGATGAGGGTGGTGTATAGCCCCGTGACCCTCTGATACTTCCACAGGGCCAGCACCTGATCCCGCCAGGCGGATTTGATCATGCGCATGGCGGCGTTTTCCCGCTTGGTGATGTCGTATAGCTCTATGGCCGAGGCGGTGAACCAGGCGTTGCCCCGGGCCCAGAAGGCACCCGCGAAATTGTGCCGCCGGTCAAAGGTCCAGCCGTGGTAGAACAGGCCCACCACCTTGTCCTGGAGATACCGGATGTGCATCAGGAACTGATATTCGGATTCCTCGATCAGCTCGGGCCTGTTCAGCACCACGCCCGCCTTGGCCAGGAACAGGCACACCATAAACAGGGTGTCGCACCAAAGCTGCTGATAGTGCTTGTTCCACACGGTGCAGTGCTGAAGCCCGTCGTACTCCGTGCGGGGCATTTCCTTCATCACCCAGTCGATCCAGCCCTGGATCTCGGGGAGATATTTGTCGTTTTTGGTCTCGTCGTAGAGGCACACCAGCGTAAGAGCCGGGGCCACGGTGTTCACATTGCGGTGGGGCTTGGTCTCACGATTCAGCATGTCGTCGTACCAGCCCAGAAGATAGTCCAGTATCTTTTTGTCGCCGCTCTGCTGATAGGTCTTATAGATGCCGTACAGGGCCACGCCCGTGGGCCATTCCCAGTTGTTCATGGTCAGATGTCCCCGGGAGGGGTCGTTGCCGTCGGCCCGCTGAAGCATCCCGAGCACCTGGTCGGCCAGCTCTTTGTAGCTCATGTATGTCTCCTTTGATATGCGGTTGTTTGAAAGCGCTTTCATTATACCCTCTTTACCGCCCATTGTCAATAGCTTCATCATATTTTCATCATATCATCCCACGAATACCTCCTCTCCCGTAAGCGAAAACCTCCGAAAAACATACCTCCGGGGCTTGAAGAGGGGCGCGCGATATGGTATACTTATATACGATTGTACAAAAGAGAGGGTGCGCTCATGTCCACAGGTACCACCATTTACGATATCGCCAAGGAAGCGGGCGTATCCATTTCCACCGTGTCAAGGGTATTGAGTGGCACGGCCCCGGTGTCCGAGGCCAGCCGCCGCAAGGTGGAGGAGGCCATTACCCGGCGGGGCTATCATCCCAGCGCCATCGCCCGGGGCATGACCAGCAAGACCACCAACACGCTGGGCATCGTGCTGCCCAAGCTGGTCAATCCCAACTACGCCATGATCTTTACCGGGGCCAGCGACGAGGCCCAACGTACCGGCCGCTCCATCAGCCTGTTCCCCGTCCAGAGCCTGGAGACCGCGGAGTACGACGGCGCGGCCATGCTGGCCGAGCGGAGCCTGGACGGCGTGATCATATGCGTGGAGCACATTGAGCCCCAGTATAAGGACCGGTTCATATCCTCCCTCAAGGATCTGCGCGGCGTCATGCCCGTGGCCCTCATCGGCTACGCCCCCGAGGGGATCCCATACCCCGCCGTGTGCTACGACCTGATCGGCATTATGAAAAAACTGGTGGAGTACCTGACCTCCCTGGGCCATACCCGCATCGCCTTTATCGGCGGCTCCGAGGACGACCGCTACGAGGGCAGTCGGGACGTGGGCTTC
>CADAGW010000384.1 GCA_902787475.1 uncultured Eubacteriales bacterium | reverse complement strand
GCACCCTCTTTATCGCCAATCCCAACGCCCCCACCGGACGGTATCTGTCTCCTGAGACCATCGAGAGGATCGTCTCCTCCCATCCCGGCGTGGTGGTGGTGGACGAGGCCTACATCGACTTCGGCGGCCAGTCCTGCGCGCCTCTCACCCGCAAATACGACAACCTGCTGGTGACCCAGACCTTCTCCAAATCCCGGAGCATGGCCGGGGCCCGGCTGGGCTTTGGCGTGGGGTGCGAGGCCCTCATGCGGGATCTCCGCACCATCAAGTATTCCACCAACCCCTACAACGTCAATTCCATGACCCAGGCGCTGGGCCTGGGCACGCTCATGGACGGCGACTACACCAAAGCGTGCTGTGAGACCATCGTGAAAAACCGGATATACCTCGCAGACCGGCTCACAGACATGGGCTTTGAGGTGATCCCGTCCATGGCCAATTTCGTCTTCGCCCGCACGGACAAGATGCCCGGCGGGGATGTATACCGGGCGCTTAAAGAACACGGCGTGCTGGTGCGGCACTTTGACGGGGAGCGGATACGTCAGTACAACCGCGTCACCGTGGGCTCCATGGAGCAGATCGACGCGCTTTTGACGGCGCTCGGGCAGATATTGGGAGGCAACAGGCCATGAGACAGGCGGAGACAAGCAGAAAGACGGCGGAGACGGACGTGCGTTTGACCCTGTGCCTGGACGGCTCGGGGAAAAGCGACGTCGCCACCGGCGTGGGGTTTTTGGATCACATGCTGACCCTCTTTGCCCACCACGGCCGATTCGACCTGACCGTGTCCTGCGCGGGCGACACCCAGGTGGACGACCACCACAGCGTGGAGGACATCGGCATCGCCCTGGGCCAGGCCTTCCGCGAGGCGCTGGGGGGCAAGGCGGGCATCCGCCGCTACGGCCACATCATCCTCCCCATGGACGAAGCGCTGGTGCTCTGCGCCGCGGACATATCGGGGCGGGGGTATTTGGGCTACGACGTGACCCTGCCCACAGAGAAGGTGGGCGCCTTCGACACGGAGCTGGCGGAGGAATTCTGGATCGCCTTCGCCCACAACGCCGGAGTGACCCTCCACTTCAAGCTCTTCTCGGGCCGCAATTCCCACCACATCCTCGAGGCCTGCTTCAAGGCCGCCGGGCGGTGCCTGCGCCAGGCGTCGTCCCTGGATCCGGACAGCGCGGGGGAGATCCCCAGCACCAAGGGAGTGATCGCATGATCGCCATCGTGGACTACGGCGTGGGCAACCTGTTTTCCCTCCAAAGCTCCTTCCGAGCTATCGGCGAGGATGCGTTGGTCACCGGCGACCCCGCTAAGATCGAGAGTGCCGACAGGATCATACTGCCCGGCGTGGGGGCCTTCGGCGACGCGGCGAAAAAGCTCCGTGACACCGGATTGGGTGATGCGGTCAAGCGGGCGGCCCTCTCCGGCAAGCCCCTCATGGGCATATGCCTCGGCATGCAGCTGCTCTTTGACAAAAGCTATGAATACGGCGAGCATGAGGGCCTGGGCCTGATCCGCGGTTCCGTGATGCCCATAGGGGACGTGATCGGCCCGGATCTCAAGATCCCCCACATCGGCTGGAACGCCCTGACCATCAAGGCCCCAAGCCCCATCCTGAAATACGTGAAGGGCGGCGACTGCGTCTATTTCGTTCACTCCTTCTACGCCGCACAGTGCGGCGAATCCGTCATCGCCACCGCCGAATACGGGGCGGAGCTGACCGCGGCGGTGCAGAAGGGCAGCGTGTACGGCTGTCAGTTCCACCCGGAAAAGAGCGGAAAGGTGGGCCTGTCCATACTCAAAGCATTTTGCGAAACGGAGGCGGGGGCATGCTGATCCTACCGGCCATAGACCTCTACGGCGGCAGGGCCGTGAGGCTGTACAAGGGCGACTACGACCAAATGACCGTATACAGCGACCAGCCCGCCCAGGTGGCCATGGATTTCGCCCGGGCCGGGGCCCGGTGGGTGCACATCGTGGACCTGGAGGGAGCCCGGGACGGAGGCATGCCCAACATGGCTTCAGCCCGCCGGATCATACGGGAGAGCGGCCTGATGGCGGAGGTGGGCGGCGGCGTCCGCAGCATGGACGCGGTACACGCCTGGCTGGACGCCGGGGCCAGCCGGGTGATACTGGGTACCGCGGCGGTCACCGACCCGGACTTTCTGGCCCGGGCCGCCGCGGAATGCGGAGAGAAGCTGGCCGTGGGCGTGGACTTAAAGGATGGAAACGTGGCCATCAAGGGTTGGCGGGAGGACTCGGGCCTTGACGGCATGGCCTTCGGCCGCCAGCTTCAGGACATGGGCGTGGGCACGGTGATCTGCACCGACATCTCCCGGGACGGGGCCATGCGGGGCGCCAATCACGACCTCTACACCGCCCTCAGCCGGGAACTGTCCCTTCACATCGTGGCCTCCGGCGGGGTCAGCGGCCTGGACGACATCCTCCGCCTCAAGTCCCTGGGCCTC
>CADAGW010000383.1 GCA_902787475.1 uncultured Eubacteriales bacterium | reverse complement strand
CTGCGCCGGGGGCTCCGTCTCGTCCTGCGGCGGGGTCCGTCCTTCGTCCTGCGCCGGGGGCTCTGTCGCGTCCTGCGGCGGGGTCTGTCCTTCGTCCTGCGCCTGGGGCTCTGTCGCGTCCTGCGGCGCGGGGCTGGGGCTGGCCAGCTGCGCCAGTCCCCTGGCCCGGATGGCGGCCAGATCCTCCATGGTGCGGTTGTTGCTGTTCTGCTGCAGTCTGTACCGGATGGGGTAGGACACCGCCACCCCGATGCACACCACAGCCACGACGATCAGCAGTATACGCCAGCGGCGCATTACGCCTGTCCTCCGTTTCGCTTTTTCCTTTTGCGGCCCGTCAGCGCCCATACGGCCAGGGCCGCCGCGCCAACCCCGCCCAGCAGGAAGGGGTACAGGGGCGTTTCGTCCCCGGTGCCCAGCAGGCGGCCGAACAGGGGCGCGCTGTAATCATACAGCTCCAGCAACTCCTCCAGCTCCGTCTCCGTCAGTTCGCCGAACACGGGCTGGGGCGTGCGGATGGGCGGATCGTCTCCGTCCTCGGGGATGTCCTCGATGTCCTCCGGCCCGGGCAGGCGCACGTTGGTGACGCTGAAGCCGTAGAGCCGGGGGAAGTAGCCCTCCACCGGGTTTTCCCGGATGGAATAGGTATATACATGGCCGTAGCCGTCGTCGGCAGGCTGGGAGGGGAAGGTGTAGTTCCACTCCGTGGCGGCGGTGACGGTCATCTCGCTCACCGCTTCCCCGTCACGCAAGAGTACGACGGTCACGTAGTTGGGCCTTTTGCCATCCCGGTTGTTGTCGTCGCTCCATGTTTTCATGCCGGATATGTCCACGTACTCCTCCGGGCTCATGGGGATGAGGGCGTTGTATATGTCGAAGCCCTGCACTCGAGTCTCGTAGCCGCCCACCGGCTCCTCCGACACGGTATAGGCGATGGGGTTTCCGTCCGCATCCGTCTCGGGCACGTCACGGAAAATGTACGTCCACACGTCCCCGTCTGCGCCGGACCACTCCGGCTCCACATTCAGAAGCGTTCCGTCCGCGTACAGGCGCACCGTGACGGCGTCCGGCCGCAGGCCGTGGGCGTTGCCCTCGTCCAGCCAGATCTTGGAGCCCGTCACGTCCCGCTTGGGCAGATCGTCCTCCGGGTTCACAGGCTCGTCGGTGCCCTCCGGCTCCCTGTCGTTTACGAAGGCGGCCATGGGGATGGCGCCCTCGTTGTCCCCCTCCACCCGCACGGTTCGGACGTTTCCGCCCACGGCGGTCATGCCCTCGGGCACCACCTCGGTGACGGTATAGGTGCCGGGCCGCAGGTCCCGCACAAGGACGGTGTTGGTGGCGCCGGGCATGGCTGCGAGCACCGTCACCTGTACCACCCGCCGCTGGGGCCCGTCCACCACGAAGGTGTACGCGCCGTCTGCGGAGGCGTCCGCGGGGGCCTCGCCGCCCACGGTGATGGATTTAACGATCCTCAGGCTCCCCACGCTGGGGACGTGGGTGTTTCGGATGGTGTAGCCCTGCAGCATGCTGCCGCTGGTCATGGCCGTGTACCCCTCGGGCACAGTCTCCTCCACCACCCGGTATTCGATGGGCTGTCCGTTTTCGTCGTTTTGGGGCAGGTCGTCAAAGGAGCCCGTCCAGCCGTCCTGGGCGGACAGGGTGACGTACCGCCCGGTGTGCCGGTTGCCGGAGAGCAGCTCCACCCGCACACTGGCGGGCCGTATGCCGTCCTGATCCTCGCCGTCATCCCACACCTTGGCCACGCTGACGCTGACCCGGTGGATGGGATGGGTGTTGGTGAGGGTGAACGCGCCGCCGGCCTCCTCCACCAGGCAGGTGTACCCCTCCGGTACGTTTTCCTCCCGCACGGTATATACGATCTTTTCGCCCACACTGCCCGGACGGTATTCGTCCAGGCCTTCAAAGGTGTACTGCCACTGACCGCTTTGGCTGAGCTGGGCGGTCAGGCCGGTGTCTTCCCCGTCCGCAAACAGCCGCGCCGTCACGCTCTGGGGCCTGAGCCGATCCCGGTCGCCGTCGTCGTCCCAGACCTTGCGCACAAGTACATTGATCTTTCCGGGGGTGTAGGGGTTTATGAGGGTGGTCACCGTGCCCTCGGTGCCGTAGCTGGCAAGGGAGTACCCCTCGGGCATGTCCCCCTCCGACCAGGCGTATTCGATCTTTTTGCCCTGGCGGTATACCGGCAGATCCTCCACCGTGAGGGTCCAGCCCTCGTCCACGGACAGGGCGTACTCCCCCACTCTCTCGCCGTCGCCGGTCAGTATCACCGTGAGGCTGTCCGGCCGCTTGGCGTCCCGGTTGGCGTCGTCCTGCCAGATCTTTTTGACCGTGGCGGAGGTGGTCTCGGGGGTGTAGTGATTGGTGATGGCGGTGACCCACACGTTGTCCGCAGCCTGGGTGGGCGCGTCCGCCCGGGCGGTATATCCCTCCCGAATGGAGGACTGGGCCTCCCGCCATTCAGGCCGGACACTTCTATGATCCAGTCTTGATCCTTCCCGGCCCCCTCGGGAGCGGTGAGGGTATAGGTGTCAAGGAGCTGCCCGTCGGCGTAGAGCCGGGCGGAGATGGAGTCCGGCCTGCGGCCGTCCTGATCCTGGGCGTCGTCCCAGATCTTGACCAGCCTGGCCGAGGTCACCTCGGACCACTTGGGCTGCACCGTCACGCTGGAGGTGAGCAGCACAAAGAAGGGATCCATGCCGAATTCCGAGGGTCCCCCGATTTTTTTGCCGTAGTACACGCCGGGAGTGAGGCCGGAGAAGGTGACGCTGCCGCCGGACAGGGTGCCGGACGCGTCCGGGGAAACGCCCTCGGTCAGCCGCCCCATTTCCGCCAGGGCCATGTCCGCCTGCAGGGCGCTGCGTATGTCGGTGAGATCCACCTGGTCATAGGGCGGCTCCATGAAGAACGCGCCGTCCTCATAGCGGCCCGCCCGGTAGAGGCCGATCTGCACGGAGTCTCCATACTGATCCTGCCGGGGATGGCCCGCCAGGTCGAAGCGCACGATGATGGACGCGGCGTCCGCCAGGGCGGGCAGAGTCAGGAAGAGCGCCAGCAGCGCGCACAGCGCCGCCGCCCATGTCCGCACGGTCTTTGTCCCGCTCGTCCATCTCGCCCTCATGCCCACATGCTCCTCCATGTATCCGGGATCTGCACAGCCCGTGGCCGCAAACCCACACTTTCACAAGTACTGTATTATATCCAATTTTACTCATATAGTGTACCATGTTTAGGTTACGTATATGGTTACATCTTCATTTGTTACAAACCTTTAATATTCTTTTTCTGCCAAGCCCTGTTTCAGACAAAAAAAGAGCGCCCCCCGACCGCGAGCCGGGCCGGGAGCGCCGAAAACGGTTTATGAAAAATGCTTCCTCATGGGCAGGCTGTCGTGAAACTCAAACCGTTTATCAAGCCATTTGGCGCACACGCCGATGAGCCAGCCGTTGACGAGGGCGCACACGACGGTGCCCCACTTGACCCCCACGAACCGGCCCCACCCGAAAAGGATAAAGGACAGGGCCACGCCAATGGCGCAGCTGATGCAGTCGTACAGGGTCTTTACCAGGCTCGTGTCCCTGCCGGTCTTTTGGGATATCTCCTTTACGAACAGCTCGTACACCTCCGGGGCGATGTAGGTGTGGAACACCAGCGCCACGCCCAGGGCGCACACCGCCATGCCCGAAAGGTAGTATATCGTCCTTCCGGCCCATCCGCCCAGGGGCAAAAGCGCCGCCAGGGCCACGAAGCCGTCCAGCATAAAGCCGTAGATCACCGCCGTGACGAAGGAGAAAAGGTATCCCTTTTTGAACCGGCCCATGACGCAGACGAGGGTCAGAAGAAGCGCGCCCTGCAGTATGTATTCGGACATGCCGAAGGTGTACCAGGGGGCGTAGCGGGAGATCCATACGTGCAGTATGTAGGCCGGGGCCACCACCATGGACATGCCGAAATCCGCCCGCTCCATGAGGGCCGTGGCAAAGGCTTCTGTCCATTTACGCCGCGTCCTCCCGGGCGTACCAGGCCTCCATGAAGGCGGCTGCCCTGTCCTCCACGTTCTTTTGCAGGTTGCGGAAGAAGAACTGATAGTCGTATATGTGGTACGCTCCCTCGGGAAGACCGGGCACCAGGGCGGGATAGTCGGCTCTGTCCACGTCCGTGACCTTGAGTGCGCCCCGCTCCGGGTCGATGTACGCGCCGCACAGGGCCGCTTCCTCCCGGCGGATCTCTCCGCTGTAGCGGGTGAAGCAGGCGCCAAGGTTCATGGATCGGTCCGCCTGTGCGCTGTCCGTCCGCCAGTTCAGGGGATTGATGGAGTGGGCCCGCATGCCCGCGGGCAGTATGAACGTCTCCTCCACCTCAGGGGCTTCGCAGTCGAAGCTGACCACCACGCCAGTGTCGGTTTCGGCGGAGGCGGGGACGATCTGGGGGTATGCGGAGATCATTTTGTCGGTGCAGGGCCAGCCCAGAGCGTACACCGCCACCAGGCGGGCATAGAGCGCGCCGTCGCCGAAATACTCCATCAGGAGCCGGTAGCACATGTCCGCCCCCTGGGAAAAGCCGGCGAGGATGATGGGCCTTCCCCCGTTTTCATGGGAAAGGTAGTAGGCGAAGGCGGCGGACACGTCCCGGTAGAGGAGGCCCTGGTCTCCTCGTCGGTCATGGACATGTTGGTCTCGTCCCGCGTGTCCACCGTGGGACAGACGAGGAACACGTCCACGTCCCTGTTTTCGCCCTCGGCGAAGTAAGCCCAGTTGTCGGTCTGGGCGTAGTCAGGCGCGTCTTGTGCCAGAGCGGGCATACAAAGAGTGCTAAGCAGGTGAACGGCGGTCAGGAGAACGGCGTGTTTCTTCATTTTATACCCTTCTTTTTTCATTTTGACGGAATGGTTCCGGCGCGGAGATGCCTGCCAAGCGCCGCGGCGTAGGCGATAAAGAGCGCCAGCGCGAACAGTATGCCCGCCGGGTAGGTCACGGCACGGGACAGGCCGAAGCCCTCCGGGGCCATGAGGATGTAGGTCAGGCTCACCGCCGACATGAAC
This sequence comes from uncultured Eubacteriales bacterium, assembly GCA_902787475.1. Lineage (GTDB taxonomy): Bacteria > Bacillota > Clostridia > Christensenellales > Aristaeellaceae > RUG13279. The sequence goes on along the minus strand of CADAGW010000383.1, from coordinate 112 downwards.
GCCCCGGGCAGGGCTGTGATCAGGGAGCCGAAGCGGCGCTTTCCTTCCTTTATGAGGCAGGCCGTGGCTACCCACAGGGAGATCATGGCCAGGGTCTGGTTGCTCCAGGAGA
>CADAGW010000382.1 GCA_902787475.1 uncultured Eubacteriales bacterium | reverse complement strand
CGACGCGCCTGTTCCCCCGGGAAAGGCGTCTGATACTGTGATCGAAACGTTTGAATAGGGTGGTGAATTGCTTCGTCGGCCTGAAAGACCTCCTCGCAATGACGCGAAAGCCCCTTTGTCATTGCGAGGAACGAAGTGACGAAGCAATCCGTCTCCCCGACAATTCAGTCACTTGGATGCGAAACCGTATGAAAGGCTTCCCCCTGGGGGGGAAGCTGGCACGCGAAGCGTGACGGATGAGGGGTTCTCCCACCGCTAAGCTCCGGGCTTTCTCCCTATCCAGTGAAACGTCTCTCCCGAAAGGCTTCCCCCTGGGGGGAAGCTGGCACGCGAAGCGTGACTGATGAGGGGTTCTCCCCCATCGAAACATATTTCTCCGATCGTTTTCACCGGTGCGAAAAACAGACCGGACGATTGCCCGATCTGTTTCGATGCATGATATTACATGCCATAGCGCTTTTTGAAGCGATCCACACGTCCGCCGGTATCCACCAGCTTTTGCTTGCCGGTGTAGAAGGGGTGGCACTTGGAGCAAATATCGACGCGCAGCTCGGATTTGGTAGAGCCGGTCTCAAAGGTCTCGCCGCACACGCAGCGCACGATGGCCTTGCCATACTTAGGATGGATCTTCTCTTTCATTTGGTTCTCACCTCACTCGCACAATGCAATATGTATTATAACACCGTCCGGCGCTATATGCAACAAGTTTGTGTTAAATTTACAGCGAATTCCGATTGTTTCCCACCGTGTAGCCGTCCTTTTCCCATATGGCGATCCAGGCCTTCAGCCGCACCAGGAACTCCGCGTTGTTGGGCGTCTTGTCCAGCATGGAGATCATCTGCTCGGCGTTCTCCTGGGTGTTGCCGCTGGAAAGGATCCTGCGCATGGCCAGCACGCCGTCCAGCTCCTCGGGGGTGTACAAAAGCTCCTCCCGCCGGGTTCCGCTTTTCACCAGGTCGATGGCCGGGAAGATCCGCTTTTCCGACAGGGACCGGTCCAGGTGCAGTTCCATATTGCCCGTGCCCTTGAACTCCTCGTAGATCACGTCGTCCATACGGCTTCCGGTCTCGATAAGGGCCGTGGCGATGATGGTCAAAGACCCGCCGTTTTCGATGTTTCTGGCCGCTCCGAAGAACCGCTTGGGCTTATAGAGGGCCCCCGGGTCCAGGCCGCCGGAGAGGGACCGGCCCGTGGGCGGGATCACCAGGTTGTAGGCCCGGGCCAGCCGGGTGATAGAGTCCAATAGGATCACCACGTCCTTGCCCGATTCCACCAGCCTCTGGGCCCGCTCCAATACCAGCTCGGCCACCCTTGTGTGGTTTTCCGGCATCTCGTCGAAGGTGGAGTAGATCACCTCCGAGGGGATGGACCGCTTCATGTCGGTGACCTCCTCGGGCCGCTCGTCTATGAGCAGCACGATCACATGCACCTCCGGGTGGTTGCGGCATATGGAATTGGCCACCTTTTTCAGCAGCACCGTCTTGCCCGCCTTGGGCTGGGATACGATCAGTCCCCTCTGCCCCTTGCCGATGGGTGCCACCAGGTCTATGGCCCTGAGTGCCAGGTCGTTGCCCCCCTCCGGATCCTCCAGCCGGATCCGCTCCTGGGGATATACCGGCGTCAGGTCCTCGAACCGGCGGCGGCGCAGGGCCGCGTCGGGGGATTCGCCGTTGACCTTGCTGATATAGATCAGGGCGTTGTTCCGCTCCCCCTCCCGGCTGGGCTTGGTGTTGCCCACCAGGTGGTCGCCGGTGCGCAGGTTGAAGCGTCGGATTTGGGCCATGGACACGTATATGTCGCTCTTGCCGCCCTGGTAGTTGTCTCCCCGCAAAAAGCCGTAGCCCTCGGAGAGGATCTCCAGCACGCCCTCGCACTCCTTGGCCTCGCCGGTGGCCAGCATCTCCGGCACGGCGGGGTTGGAGGTGCCCAGCTCGGCGTTATAGTAGCCCGTGCGGCGGCGGGGAAAGGCGTCCTCGGTGCGGGGCATGTCCTGCATGCCCGCAGGCCCCTCCGCCGCGGCGGCGGGATAGGTGGCCCGGGGCTGCATACGGGGCGCGTAGCCCCCTTCGGGAGAGTAGCCCCGCTGGGCCGTCACGCCCCGGGGATAGGCCGGGCCCTTGTCCGCGTGAACCCGCATGGGCGAGGAATATTTGTCTATTGGCCGGGTGCCCGACTGGGGGAAACGGCGGTAGGTGTGGCTCTGGAACTCGTTGGCCCTATCCCCTGCCCCTTCCTTTTCCTCGGACGTCCCCTCTGCCTGTGTCTCCTCCGCCGGAGTCTCCATCAGAGGCGCTTCCAACCTGGTGTCCGCCTGGGGTGCTTCCACAGGAGCTGCCTCCGGGATATCCGCCTGGGACGCTTCCACAGGAGCTGCCTCCGGGATATCCGCCTGGGACGTTTCTACAGGAGCTGCCAACCTGGTGTCCGCCTGGGGCGCTTCCACAGGAGCTGCCAACCTGGTGTCCGCCTGGGACGCTTCCACGGG
>CADAGW010000381.1 GCA_902787475.1 uncultured Eubacteriales bacterium | reverse complement strand
CTGCGGAAGATATGCTGACCGTCCGTGAATCCATCCGGGAGATGACAGATCGCCTGGCGGCGCGGGGAGATCAGTACGCCCGCGCCGCCTCCCTTCAGGCCAGGGTGCTTCGGGGCGAGGAAACGGACACGCAGCCCCTCCTTCTCTCCGCCCAGCTGGATCTGAGCCGTTACCCGGATTTTTCTCCCAAGGAGACCCACTACGACCCGGAGAAGATGCTCTGCCAGCAGCTCCGCGCCGCCCTCTGCGCGGCGGAGGGGGGGAGGGAAGCGGTGCCCAGCGTCCGGCCCAACATGGGCTGCGGCATCGTCCACGCCCTCTTCGGCCTCACCCAGCAGCTCTTCGACGACAAAATGCCATGGCTCCAGGAGCACCTGGACCGGGACAGGATCATGGCCCTGGAGCCGGGCGAACTGACCGTCACCCCGGAATTTCAGATGGCCCTGACCCACATAGAATACATGGCCGACGCCCTGAAGGGCACCGGCGTCCTTGTGTACCCCGTGGATATACAGGGGGCCATAGACACCGCCCATCTTCTGATGGGGGACGATATGTTCTACGAGCTCTACGACGACGAGGAATACATGGACCACGCCATCGCCCTGTCCGAGGCCGCCATCATCCTGGCCATGGACGAGTGCATGAAGCGAATCCCGGCAAGCGATACCACCGTCTCCCACTATTCCGCCTTCGCCCTGCCCCGGGACAAAGGCGCCATCAAGCTCAGCGAAGACACCACCACCCTTATCTCCCGCGAGCACATCCGCCGCTACGCCGCGCCGGCCCTTCATCGGCTCCTTTCCCATTACGGCGGCGGCTACGTCCACTTCTGCGGCAAAAACGAGCACCTCTTTGACGCGGTCCTCGATGAGCCCCTGTGCCTGGGCGTCAATTTCGGCAACCCCGACATGCAGGACATGGACGAGGCCCTTCGCCGCCTGGCGTCCTCCCGCAAGTGCCTCATGGGCCCGGCCTCCGTAAAAACAGAAATCGCGAAGCCCTACTTTTCCAAGGTGCTCCGCAATTCCTATTCAGACTGCCGCTTCTGGTGCCTTCTTCAGTATTCCTGCGCCCCCGATCAGGTGGAGGCCGTATCCCGGCTCTGGGACGACGCCGCCGCGTCGCACCGGGACAGGGTGAAGTAAAACTCGCTTCCCTTGCCCGGGCTGGACACCACACGGATCTCCTCGCCCATCACCGTCAGTATCTCCTTGGCGATGGAGAGCCCCAGCCCGCTGCCCCCGCCGCTGTGGGACTTGTCCACCTTATAGAACCTGTCGAACACATACGGCTTGTCCGCGCAGGATATGCCCACGCCGCTGTCCCGCACGAACACCTCCACCTTTTTATCCCTGGCTCTCGCCCCCAGGCGGATCACACCGCCCTCGGGGGTATATTTTTGCGCGTTGTCCAGGAGGATCACCAGCACCTCCTCGATCCAGTCCTCGTCTCCCAACACCCTCGGGCAGTCCTGGGGGATAAACAGCTCAAAGCGTATGCTCTTTTCCATGGCCAGCGCCTCGTATTTGGCCGCCAGGTCTTTCAGCATCTGCTCGATCCCCAGCTCGTGAAGCTCCACCTTGGTCTGCCCGCTCTGAAGGCGGCTTAATTCCAGCAGTCCGTCGATCATCCTGGTCAGCCGCTCGATCTCGTCCAGCACGATGCCGTAATACCGGTCCCTGGCCGCCTCGGAGGTGACCATGCCGTCCCGCATGGGCTCCACCAGCGCCCGTATGGCGGTGAGGGGAGACCTCAGATCGTGGCTCACGTTGGCCACGTACTCCCGCCGGGTCTTTTCCAGCCGTTCGTTTTCCGTCACGTCGGAAAACAGCGCCACCGCGCCCTGGGGCTCCACGCTGGACACCGTGACCCTGTACACCTTTTCGCCCCAGCTGGTGGTCAGGGACGCGTCCTGTCCCTTCTCCATGGCGTCGTCCAGCGCCTGCCACACCCGCTCGTCCGGCACCACCGACAGCCTCTCGTCCGCGTGCCCGTTGGCGTCCGAAAACATCTCCTTCAGAGCGGGGTTGATATACATATATCCCCCGGGCCGCAGGGACAAAAATCCCTCGTTCAGGCTGTTCAGCGACAGCTGGATCCTGTCCCTCTCCCGGGTGGCCTCCTCGATCTTGGCCGACAGCTGGGCGCACAGATAGTTGAGAGAATGGGCCAACTGTCCCACCTCGCCCTCGTTCTCCTCGTCCGCCCGCACGCCGTAATCCCCGGCGGCCATGGCGTTGGCCACCTCGCTCATCTGCCGTATGGGCTTTATGATCTTGCCCATGAGCAGCATCATCAGCACCGTCACCAGCGGCGCGGCCATCAAAAGCGCGATCAGGTAATACACCGACGTGCCGTCCCGAAACGACAGGGCGTTTGCGATGCTCTCGCCCATAAACAGGCACCCGATCCGATTGCCCTCCCCGTTATACAGCGGCACCCCCGCCAGGGCCACCTGCTCAAACGAGGTCACCGGCTCGTTGTAAAAGAGCACCTCCTCGCCGGA
>CADAGW010000380.1 GCA_902787475.1 uncultured Eubacteriales bacterium | reverse complement strand
ACCGGATACGGCGTGGTGACCGTGCTGCCCAGCGGCGCGGGCGTGACCGTGAAGAGCAAGAGCGGCAACTGGTACCGGGTCTCCACCGGCACCGGATACGAGGGGTACATCTATAAGGATTATCTCTCCTTTGGCGGCTCCGGCGGCGGCAGTTACAGCGGCAAGGCCCATACTACCGCGGCGGTCAATATGCGCACCGGCCCCGGCAAGGATTACTTCAAGCTCACCGTGGTGCCCGCGTGGACGTATATAAGCGTATTGGGCAAGAGCGGGAACTGGATCCGCACCTCCTACGGCGGATACACCGGATATATCTACTCCGGCTATGTGGGATATTGATCGGTTCTTCCGGCCTCTCCTTCGGGAGAGGCCTTTTTTGTGTGGATTTTTGGCGAAGGGGGAAAAGAAATCAGTTGACGGCATAAACAGGGTGTGATACAATAGCACATGAACCATTGGGAAAAACGCGGAGGATGAGGTGAAATATCGTGACCATTGCGGATATGGTAAAGGTGTTGAACGCAAAGGTATTGAGGGGCGGCGATAAGCTGGACACGCCGGTGTATACGGCCTGCTGCAGCGACCTGATGAGCGACGTGCTGGCCTTCGTAGATGAAAAAACCGTGCTGATCACGGGACTGACCAACCCACACGTGATCCGTACCAGCGAGATGCTGGACCTGAAATGCCTGGTGTTCGTGCGGGGCAAGGTGCCCACGGCGGACATACTGGACAGCGCCGAGGAGCAGGGGCTGGTGGTGATCACCACCAAGCTGACCGCGTTCAGCGCGTGCGGACTATTGTATGATCTGGGACTGAGAGGCGTGCCTGTGCCCACGGCGTGGGACGCGGAGGATGAATGATGGAGGAATTGATTCGGATCACCTACCCCGTGGCTTCTGCGGACTATACCAGCGCCGGGAAAGCCAGCACCGATATCAAACGCAGACTCAAGCAGCTGGGCGTGGGCGGCGACGTGCTGCGGCGTGTGGCCGTGGCCTCCTACGAGGTGGAGCTGAATCTTGTGATCCATTCCCTGGGCGGTGAATTGAGCCTGACGGTGTTCCCGGACTCGGTGCTGCTGGTGTCCACGGACGTGGGCCCGGGCATACCGGATCTGGAGATGGCCATGCGGGAGGGCTTTTCCACCGCCAACGACGAGGCCCGGTCTCTGGGCTTCGGCGCGGGCATGGGTCTTCCCAATATGAAACGAAACGCCGACCAGTTCGACATCGCCAGCAAGGTGGGAGAGGGGACCACCATCTCCATGCGCTTCATGCTGCCGGTGTGACGGCGTAAAACGCCCAGAAAGGCGGTGAATACGCACGATGCCTGTGCAGGAAAACCGACGATATCATTCTGTGCGCCTGGATAAGGATCGCTGCAAGGGCTGCACCAACTGCCTGACCCACTGTCCCACCGCGGCCATACGGGTGAGAGGCGGCAGGGCCCATATACTGGACAGTCTGTGCATCGACTGCGGCGAGTGCATCCGCATATGCGATTATCACGCCAAGGTGGCCTTCACCGACGTGATGGACAATATCAAAGCCTTCAAATACGCCATCGCCCTGCCCGCGCCGTCGCTGTACGGCCAGTTCAGGGGACTGACCCGGCCCGAATACGTGCTGGAGGCCCTGAAAAGAGTGGGCTTTGACGACGTGTTCGAGGTGGCCAGGGGCGCGGACATCGTGACCCGGGCCATACGGGAGCGGCTCCGCGAGCCCGACCAGCCCAAGCCCATGATCTCCTCCGCCTGCCCGGCGGTGGTGCGGCTGATCCAGGTGCGCTTTCCCGAGCTGATCGAGCACATCGTGGACATCCGCCAGCCCATGGAGGTGGCGGCATCGGTGGCCAGGGCGGAATTCTGCAAAAAGAAGCAGTGCGCGCCCTCCGACGTGGGGTGCTTCTTTATCACCCCCTGCCCGGCGAAGATGACGGCTATCAGGACCCCCATCGGGCAGAAAAAGTCCGAGCTGGACGGGGCCATATCCATGATGGAGATATACGGCCAGCTGCTGCCCCACATCAACGAGATGCTGGACGATCCGGACTTCGTGCCCGCCACAGGGTATGGCGTGGCCTGGGCCACAAGCAACGGCGAGGCCAACGCGGTGTGCCCGGACAACAGCCTGTCTGTGGACGGCATACCCAACGTGATCCGGGTGCTGGAGGAGGTCGAAAACGACAAGCTGTCGGACCTTGTGTATCTGGAGGGCAACGCCTGCATGGGCGGGTGCGTGGGAGGGCCGCTGGCCTTTGAAAACAGCTACGTGGCCAAGAACTCCATACGCAAGATGGTCAAGCACATGCCGCCGGATCATCCGGACACGGCGGTGCCCATATCGCTGCTGAACAAATATCCCACCAAGAACGACCGGCCCATAGAGCCCAACGACGCGGAGCAGCTGGACGAGAACATGGTGGAGGCCATGCGCAAGATGAAGCGCATGAACGAGATCATTGAGAGGCTGCCGGGGTACGACTGCGGCTCCTGCGGATCTCCCACCTGCGCCACGTTCGCCGAGGACATCGTAAGGGG
>CADAGW010000379.1 GCA_902787475.1 uncultured Eubacteriales bacterium | reverse complement strand
GTCCAGCTCGGTATTGAGACTGGTCACCTCGCTGGCCCGCTCCTCGTCGTACTTGAGGAGGATGTGGAGCACGGCGCGGTATCCCTCGGGCACCCAGGCCACGCTGGTGCCGTTGGTGACGGCCTGCTCAAAGGCCAGGGCGTTTTCGGAATAGGAGGCCTGATCGGCGTCCACCTTCTCCTGATAGGCGGTCTGGATCTCCTCCTCGGTCACCTCCACGTCCTTGATGGCGTAGTCGTGCACCTTTTCCACGATGGCGCTGTTGCGCTGGCGCTTTTCAAAGGATTCGCGGGTCTCGCCGATGCTCTCCAGCATCTTGATCTCGGCGTCCAGCTTCTCCTCGTCGGTCATGTCCTCCACGCCCTCGATGGAGCTGTCGGCGGAGGCCAGATAGTCGCTCCAAGCGGTCTCAAACTCCTCCTGGAAGGCAGCCTCCTCTTCTTCGGTGAACGTGTCCAGACCCAGCTCCTTGGCCTTGAGCAGGAGCACCTGGTTCTGCACCTCGCTGTTTACGAAGGATTCCCTCACGATGTCCACGATCTGATCCACGGAATAGTTGAGGCCGAAGTAGCTGTACATCATGCTGGAGTAGGCCACGTTGTTATTAAAATCGTTCTGCAGCTCGCCCTTGGTCAGCGTCACGTCGTTGACCTTGATCACCGGTTCGGCGGCGTCCTTGACCGGGTCCACGGCGATCATGCTGCAGCCGGACAAAGCCAGCAGAACACAGACCATCAGGGCGATGAGCTTGAGAGTATGTTTCCTCATTTTGATCCTACCTTCCTATTGCGCTCTCGGCGGCATTGCTCTTATTGTACACGATTTTGGCCATTCAATCAAGAGGTTTTGGCAATATTCAAGAAAATGTTCATGGATTGTTATTACTTGACAGGGCAAAGAAGTGGTGATATACTGCCCATTGTGGGAAAAACAAGTGGATTTCAGAACAGAAACGGGGAGATATCATATGAAGGGATACGCGCGCCTGGCCGTGGAGACCAGGGCGGGAATGGAGGACAAGATCCATCTGGGCTATATATGCTGCGTGGACGAGGGGGGCCGGACACTGCTCGCGGCCGGCGACCCGGATCAGGCGGTGTTCATCCGCTCCGCCGCGAAGCCCATACAGGCCCTGCCCACCATATCCAGGCGGCTGGACGAAAAATACGGCATCACGGAAGAAGAATCCGCCTTATTCGGCGCTTCCCACATGGGGCAGGAGTGCCACACCAGGGCCATACTGTCCATGCTTCAAAAAGCGGATCTCAGGGAAGAGGACATGTGCATGCTCCCCTGCCGCCCGGAGTGCAAAAAGACGGACGACGAGCGGATCGCCCGGGGCCTGCCCATGCGCAAGATCTACCACAACTGCTCGGGCAAGCACGTGGCGCTGATGCTCCTTCAAAGGGAGCTGGGCGGAAATGTATCGGATTATTGGAAGCGGGGCTCGATGTGCCAGCAGGAGGTGCTTCGCACTATTTCCCTGTTCACGGGCCTTGACGAAGGTCATATCCCCATCGGCGTGGACGGATGCGGCGTGCCCGTGTTCGCCGCCCCCATGAAACGCATCGCCCTTGCCTTTATGCGGCTGATCCGTCCCGGGCGGATCGGTGACGAAGCGCTCTCCGACGCCGCCCGCCGGTTCGTGCCCCGCCTGCACCGCTACCCATACATGGTGAAGGGCTACGGGGACTTCAGCTCCCTCTTGTGCGGAAACGAAAACACGCTGGCCAAGGGCGGGGCCAACGGGCTGTTCTGTATCGGCCTGCATAAGGAAGGCATCGGCATCGCCATACGCACCGTGGACGGGGACGCCCGCTCAAGGCCCCTGCTCGTGTCGGCGGTCCTGGAAAAGCTGGGCCTGGGCCCCCTGCCGCACGAGGCGCTGATGGGCTCTGACATGATATACAACGACACCGGGGAGGCCGTGGGCGAGGCCCACGCGGACATCGAATGGAACGAGAGATAGCCCTGCGGCTCACCGCCGCCCGCGCCGCCGCCAGACTGGCGGGAGACATGATACACCGGGAGCGGCCCGAGAGCGTCACCCGGAAGGGTATGAACGACTACGTCACCGAAATGGACGTAAAAAGCGAGCGGACCATACGGCAGCACCTGCTCTCCCGCTTCCCCCAGGACGCATTCTGGGGCGAGGAGGGCGGCGAGTGCGGGCGGGGCCGGTTTGAATGGATCGTGGATCCCATAGACGGCACCACCAATTACATCAAGAACCTGCCGCTGTACACCGTGTCCATCGGCCTGTCCATGGACGGAGAGTGGGTGGCGGGGTGCGTGTACGCCCCGGCGATGGGCGAAATGTACTGGGCCCAGAAGGGCCAGGGGGCCTATCTCAACGACAGGCCCATACACGTATCCCTCGAGGATCAACTGGGCCGCGCGGTGGTGGGCATGTCCTTCGCCCACAGAAACGCGGAATGTGGAAAGCGGATGCTGGATCTGCTCCCCCGGCTCACTGGCGGGGTCAACGACTTAAGGCGCATGGGCTCCGCGGCGTATGACCTGTGCCAGGTGGCCGCCGGGCG
>CADAGW010000378.1:2550-3307 GCA_902787475.1 uncultured Eubacteriales bacterium | reverse complement strand
GGATATCCTCGTGGCCAGGGCGTCGATCTCCCCCAGCTCGAAGGCGGTCATCAGCTTTTCCGACTCGGCGTACCGCTTCACCCGCACCACGCCGATGTGGGGCTGCCTCTTCCACCACAGGGGGTTCCGCTCCATCCGCAAAAACTCCCCCTCCTGGGGAGACACGAACCAGTACGCCCCCGTGCCCATGGGGTAATAGTCATACAGCGTCGCCCGCTGGGCCACCGGGAAGGTCATGGCGTATATGTTTAAGTACGCCAGAGACTTCATGGTCACACTCAGGGTGTTGCCGTCCAGCACGTTCATGGAGCTGATGGACTGTATGTTGTCGTAATAGGGGTTGGTCTCCCCCGCCTCCAATATCCGCTCGTAGCTTGCCACCACGTCGTCCGCCGTCAGGGCCACGCCGTTGTGGAAGGTGACGCCGCTCCTCAGATAAAACGTCCAGGTGTACCCGTTTTTCTCCCACCGGTCGGCAAGCAGCGGCGCGGGCTTCTGGTCGTCGTCCAGCTCCACCACGCTCTCATAGGCCAAATGGTTCAGGCTGTAGAGATCCGCCTCCGCCGTTTCAAAGGGGCTCACCACCGCCTCGTCGGATATGACCACGCCCAGCGTGATCACCGGGGCGCTGCCCGCCTCCACCTGGGCCTCCTCCACCGTCACCCTCCGGGGCTGGGCCGTGCGGGCCGGGGTGGGCATGGCCTCGATGAGGGTGGTGTTGCTCTGGGTGCACCCGGCCAGGCACAGGGCCAGGAGA
>CADAGW010000378.1:0-2544 GCA_902787475.1 uncultured Eubacteriales bacterium | reverse complement strand
TTGTAGATTTCATATCGCTCCAATATCGTCTCCGCGTATTTGGCCGTCTGGGCGTAGGGGATCTCGCTCAGCGTCCTTCCGTCGGAGGAATAGGCTTCGTCCTCGAGCCACTTGTCCACCGCGCCGGAGCCGGCGTGATAGGCCGCGGCGATGCACTTTACGTCCCCGTCGTACCGGCCCGACAAAAACTTCAGATACCAGCATCCGTACCGCAGGTTGAATTCCGGATCGTACAGCATCTCCGGGTCAAATTCTTCCTTCAGCCGAAAGGCGATCCAGTCCCCGGTGTCCGGGATCAGCTGCATCAGCCCCATGGCCCCCACGGGGGAGAGGGCGTTGGGGTCAAAGCTGGACTCCGTGCGCACCAGCGCCGCCACCAGGGCCGGGTCAAGATCGCTCTGTCGGGCCTGGGCCACGATCAGGTCTTTGTATTTGAGGGGGTAAAAAAGATATTTCCGGTCCTCCCCGTAGCGGAAGATGAAGTACCCCGCCGCCGCCATCAGCGCCATGGCGCAAAACAGCGCCGCCGCCAGGGCCGCCCGCCTGCGGCGCTTCTTCTCCCGCAGTTCCCGTCTTTCCCTCCGGTTCATATCCGCTCCTTACAGCCGCTTGAGCCTGTCCCTGGCCAAAGACGCCAGCTGACCTCTGGTCTCCGCCACGTCCCGGTCCGAGCGGATGCACACGTTGGCGCGCGCCATCCGGGCCTCCTGGGACATCTGGCTGTCTATGCGCCGTATGGCCTGCTCCCTTGTCAGTCTGTCCCGGGCCATCACCCGCATGATCTGGGTGTCCCGGTCCACGCACATGACCCACACCTCGTCGCACAGCACGTCCATGCCCGTCTCAAAGAGAAGGGGCACGCTCAATATCACGATGGGGGTCTGTGCCTCCCGGATCTCCTCCAGCGCCTGCTTTTGCACCATGGGGTGTATGATGGCCTCGAGCGTCCGCCGCTTCGCCGGGTCTGAAAACACGATCTCGCCCAGCAGCGGCCGGTTCAGGGTGCCGTCCGGGGCGAACACGCTGTCCCCAAACGCCTCCCGGATCTGCGCAAGCGCCGCGCCGCCCGCGGCGGTCAGCGAGCGGGAGATCACGTCCGCGTCCACCACGGCCATGCCCATCTCCGAGAGATATTCGCTGGCCCCGGTCTTGCCGCTGGCGATGCCTCCCGTCAGGCCTATGATATAATGTCCGTCACGCATGGCCGCACCTCCCCGTCACTTGCACTCGTACCAGCTCTTGCCGCTTTTGACCTCCGCCACCAGCGGCACGCTCATCTTCGTCACGCCCTCCATGCACTCCTTCATCAGCGCCTCCACCCGCTCCCTTTCGCCTGCGGGGGCCTCCACGATCAGCTCGTCGTGCACCTGAAGGATCAGCCTGGCCTGTAAGCCCTTTTCCTTTAATTCCTTCCAGACCTTGATCATGGCCAGCTTGATCAGATCCGCCGCCGCGCCCTGTATGGGGCTGTTCATGGCGGCCCGCTCGCCGAACTGTCGCACCGAATAGCTCCTGTCCGACAGCTCCGGCAGATACCGCCGCCTCCCCAGCGGGGTGGTCACGTATCCCTGGGCCTTTCCAAGAGCCACGCTTCTGTCCATAAAGGCCTTGACGCCGGGATACCGGGCGAAATACCGCTCGATGAACCCCGCCGCCTCCGCCCTGCTGACGCCTATGTTCTTGGCCAGCCCGAAGTCGGATATGCCGTACACGATGCCGAAGTTCACCGCCTTGGCGCTGGATCGCATCTCGCCCGTCACAAACTCGATGGGCAGCTCGTACACCTCCGCCGCGGTGGCGGCGTGGATGTCCGCGCCGTTTCTGAAGGCGCTTTGCATCCTCTCGTCCCCGGACAGGTCGGCCAGTACCCTAAGCTCGATCTGGGAATAGTCCGCGTCCACCAGCACGTTCCCCTCCTCGGCGCAGAAGGCCTTGCGGATGTCCCGGCCCAGGGCCGTGCGCACGGGAATGTTCTGAAGGTTGGGTTCCAGGGAGCTGATGCGCCCCGTGGCGGTGGCCACCTGGTCAAAGGAGGTGTGCACCCTGCCGTCCGCGCCCCGGAGCCGTAACAGGGCGTCGATGTATGTGCCCTTGAGCTTTGCGTATTTTCTGTATTCCAGGATCAGCGGTATGATGGGGTGCTGATCCTGTATGGCTTCCAGAGAGTCCACGTCCGTGGAATACCCGGTCTTGGTCTTTCTGCCCCCCTTAAGGCCCAGCGTGTCGAAAAGATAGGCGGACAGCTGCTTGGGGGAATTGGGGTTCATCTCGGGCCCGGCGATATGATGGATCCGGTCGATCAGCTCCCCCACCCGCTCCTCGAACTGATCGCCCAGTGCGGAGAGGGCCTCCCGGTCGGTGTAGGACCCGGCCTCCTCCATATCCGCCAGCACGAAGGACAAGGGGATCTCCACGTCAAAGAGCACCCTTGTAAGCCCGTCCGCCTCCACCTGCCGCCTCTGCGCCTCCCACAATGCCCCGATCCCCGCCGACGGCGCCGCCTCGTCAAAGGGCACATGCTTTTCCTCGCACAGGGCGCGCAGG
>CADAGW010000377.1 GCA_902787475.1 uncultured Eubacteriales bacterium | reverse complement strand
ATTCGCCGGAGAGGAGCAGCGCGCCGTGGGCGGTAAATGTGGTCACGTCCGCGCCGAAGTCGGCTGTCAGGTCGGCGGCGCTCCGCTTGATCATGTTCTCATAGAGGGCGGCGGCGTCGATACTGGCGCTGACATAGTAGGCGCCCTCGGGGGCGTCGGTGCGGGAGATGTCCGTCACCACCCGGTCTCCGCCGAAGAAGGAGGAAGCGGTGTCGAGAAAGGCCTCGTCGCCCAGGGCTTCGGCCATCTCCGCCGTGTCCTGGCCTTCCTGCCGCTCCCACTGGAGGGAGACCGTGACCAGGCCGTTTGACCGGATGAGGGACAGGCCATCCGGGAGGCTTCGCCAGGCGGCGTGCGGGGGGCAGGGAACCAAGAAGGGGCCGATGGACTTGGCTTCGGCAGGGAACAAAGAAGGGGCCGATGGACTTGGCTTCGGTGTGGGCTTTTTCGCTGGTGGGCGATAGAGACACGCGGGAAAGGGCCAGATCGAGGGCGTCGTCGTGGGTCATGTCCTTTTTGACGCTGCTGGCGGCCACGGAGAGGAGGCAGTCGCCATATTCCACCGCGGCGAAGGCGGCGTCCACCCCGTTGACCCGGCCGGAGCCCCTGGCCCCGGGGAGGGCCGCGATCTGGCAGGGGGAGAGGGCATCGGGGCGAGCGGAGAACATGGCGCTGGCGAAGAAGCGGGCGGCGTTTTCACTGCCCATGGCGTGGAGCAGGGGCAGCATGGACACATCCCCGGACACATCCGTGCGGCGGAAATAGACGTAGGCGTCCATGCCGTCAAGATACATGGATGCGTCCACGCCGTGCTGCTCATAGGTGAGCGTCCAGTCCTCGGGCTGGGTGACGACGAAGGGGCCCAGGGTCAGAGAATCCTGCGCCAGGGCCAGGGGGCACAGTGTGAGAAGGGCAAGGGCGATGCAAAGGGCATGCTTCACGGTCACATCTCCCATCTGGCCAGCCACTGGCTAAATAGAAGCCATGGCTCCTCAAAGCGCTTGTACAGCTCCTGATCGTGGGCCAGTATGTATTTATCCTGCTGCTCGTCATAGGTGTACTGCTCGTTTTCCAATTCGGAGAGGGCGTACTGTTCCGCCGCCTGGGCCATCTCCACGATGCCCACCAGGTCCTCCAGCTCCGTGGCGCTGATGGAGCGGATGCGGGCCACCAGGGAGGGGAAGTAGCTTTCCTCCCGGAAGGCGGCGTAGCCGTATGGGCCGGTGTCCTGCAGGTACATCTCCACGTCGCCGGGGAAGAGGTAGTAGTCCGTGCGGACGCCCTCGTCGTCCTCGAAGTAGCTGGTGTATTCCGTCCACTGGCAGAGGAAGTAGAGGTAGTCGAACATAGTGTTGATGTCCGCCACCAGGCCGTCCTCGGCGATGGAGTACCACAGCCGGTATTCCCCGGTCAGCTCGCCCAGGTCTATGACCTGGCTGGTCGCGTCCACGATGCGGTAGTTATATACATAACCGAAATCGTCGGTGGTGTCGCTGACCTCCATCTTGCCGGTGACGCGTATGGCCTGATCGGTGTACTCGAAGGACGCGCCCTTTTTGGCGTAGACGGCCATGGTGTTGGAAAGCTGGGTGGTGTTGGGCACGCAGAAGGGACAGCTCTGGTAGGGCAGGTTCATCAGGTATATGTATTCGCCGTTTAAGGGGGAGAGGGTGGCCATGTAGCCGGTGATGGTGACGGTTTGGCCGTCAAGGGCCTGGATGGCGGAAAAATCGGTGGCCCCGGCGAAGCTGAGGCGGGCGGGCCCGGATGAGGAAGAAGAGGAAGAGGAGCCGGAGGACGAGCACCCGGCCAGCAGGCAGAGGACAAGGAGAAGAGGCAAGAGCTTTTTCACGGTTATTCACCTCCCAGGGTGTCTTTTCGGGCCATGCGGGAAACGGACAGGAGGATGGGCAGGGCACTGATGACCCACACGGCGATGAGGATGGCGGCCTCCAGGGGATAAAAGACGGCGGGGTTCAATACGATGCCCATGTCCGCCACCAGGCGGGAGGAGAGGGCCATGCCGGCCCGGGACAGGCCCAGGGCCAGAAACACGCTCAGGAGGGCGGACAGGCCGTTCTGGATGAGGTAAAGGAGGGATATCTTCTTCATGCTCACGCCGATCAGGCGCATGAGGGAGATCTCCTTCCGGGCGTCGTAGAGGTTCATGAGGGTGATGACCCAGATGACCAAGAGGTTCATAACGAGGATCACCCCGCAGAGGAGGTAGACGATCTGGGAGGAGGTGTCCACGTTTTTCAGCACCTCCCGGAGGACGGTGGCGGGGTTGATCACCAGCAGGGAAGCGTTCTGGCTGTAATAGTTTGAGACGGTATAGTAGGCGTTGAAGCTCTTGGTGCGCACCAGTATGGCGCAGACCTCTCCGCCTTCGGCGTGATCCTCGTCCTCCTCTTCTTCGTCCTCGTGGTGATGGTCGTGGACGGCCCAGACGGTCTCGACCGAGGTGAACACCGCGTTGTCGTAGGCGGTGTGGGAAGGGGAAAGTATGCCCGTGACGGTGAGGGGAGAGGCGGCGTGCTCCGTGCCCCGGGAGGACAGGCCGTGGGAGGTGATGAGGGTATCGCCCAGGGAGAGGCCGTACTGCCGGGCCACTGCGCTGCCCACCACCGCCTCAAAGGGCTCGGAAAACATATCTCCCTCCCGAAGGGCCTTTCCGGAGAGAAAGTCAGCAGTGGTGCCCACCACCCGGGCGGCGTTGTAGCTGTCGCCCATGGTGAAGGGGACCGCCTGGTTTACATCGGGGTTTTTCTTGAGCTCCTCCACGTAGGCATAGGGGATGGTGCCCAGGGGGCTGTCGGTAAAGAACATGGTGTTCATGGCCAGCTGGGTGGAGCTGCCGGAGGGGCCGATGATGATGTCGTAGTAGGCGGCGGTGTTGACGATGCCCTCCTTGACCTGCATGGAGATGTTGTAGGCCATG
>CADAGW010000376.1 GCA_902787475.1 uncultured Eubacteriales bacterium | reverse complement strand
AAACGTGAAGGCCGCCGCCCGACAGAAATCGCCCATATTCGCCCACTTCGATCTGGCCCGCAAGTACAACGACGGCAATAGATTCTTCAATATGGACACGCCCCAGTATCAAAAGTGTGCCCTGGACGCCCTGGAGCAGGTGTTTACAAGCGGCGCGGTGCTGGAGATCAACACCGGAGGCGTGGCCCGCGGCGCCTGCAAGACCCCCTATCCAGCCCCGTTTTTGCTCGACGCCTGGCACGAGATGGGCGGACGGATCATCGTAAGCTCCGACTGCCACGATAAAAACCTGCTGGATTTCGGCTTTCCCCAGGCGCTGGATATGGCCCGGGCCGCGGGCTTCCAAACTGTACTCCGGCTGGGCACGGGCAGCGAGCTGTTCAAGGAGCTGCCCATCGTGTAAAATATTTGTAAATACGGAAATGGGCTATTGACAGCCATGCCCCGAGTGAGTACAATAATAAAAGTCAAAGAAAGTCAGACTCTTTCAAAGGGGTGAACATATATGAATGCCCAGAAATTCACCAAGAAATCGCTGGAGGCCATACAGAGGGCCCAGGCGCTGGCGGTGGAATACGCCAATCCCCAGATCGAGCAGTGCCACCTGCTGTATGCCCTGCTGGAGGGGCAGGACGGGCTCAACGCCCAGCTCTTTAAGCAGATGGGGATACAGGCCGGCGACGTGCTCTCCGACGCCAAGCGGGAGATGGAGCGGCTGCCCAAGGTCACCGGCTCCGGGCGGGATCCGGAAAAGGTGTACATCACTCAGGATGTGGACAAGGCCTTAAACGAGGCCGAGCACCAGGCCGACCACATGAAGGACGAATATGTGTCGGTGGAGCACCTGATGATGGGCCTGATCAGCGCCCCCGGCCCCAGGATCCGGGACCTGTTCAAAAAATACGACATAACCCTTGACCGGTTTTTGGCCTTCCTGCAGACCGTGCGGGGCAGCGCCAGGGTCACCAGCGACGAGCCGGAGGACACCTACGACGCGCTGAAAAAGTACGGCCAGGAGCTGGTGGAGCTGGCCCGACAGCAGAAGCTGGACCCCGTCATAGGCCGTGACATGGAGATCCGCAATGTGATCCAGATCCTCTCCCGCAAGCGGAAGAACAACCCGGTGCTCATCGGCGAGCCCGGTGTGGGCAAGACCGCCATCGCCGAGGGCCTGGCCCAGCGGATCGTGCGGGGCGACGTGCCCGACAGCCTCAAAAATCACCAGATATTCTCCCTGGACATGGGCGCGCTGGTGGCCGGGGCCAAGTTCCGGGGCGAGTTCGAGGAGCGGCTCAAGGCCGTGCTGGCCGAGATCAAAAAGAGCGAAGGCCAGATCATACTCTTTATCGACGAGCTGCACACCATCGTGGGCGCTGGCAAGACCGAGGGCTCCATGGACGCGGGCAATTTGCTCAAGCCCATGCTGGCAAGGGGCGAGCTCCACTGTATCGGCGCCACCACGCTGGACGAATACCGGAAATACATCGAAAAGGACGCCGCCCTGGAGCGCCGGTTCCAGCCGGTGCTGGTGGAGGAGCCTTCGGTGGAGGACACCATCTCCATCCTCCGGGGATTGAAGGAGCGCTATGAGGTCTACCACGGCGTACGCATCCACGACAGTGCCCTGGTGGCCGCCGCCACTCTTTCCAATCGCTATATCACCGACCGGTTTCTGCCTGACAAGGCCATCGACCTGGTGGACGAGGCCTGCGCCATGATCCGCACGGAGATCGACTCCATGCCCTCCGAGCTGGACGACGTGCGCCGGAAGATCATGCAGCTGGAGATCGAGGAGATGGCTCTGAAAAAAGAGGAGGATCAGCTCTCTCAGGACCGGCTGGCCAAGCTCCGGGAGGAATTGGCGGAGCAGAAGGACAACTTCAATGAGATGAAGGCCCGCTGGGAGGCAGAAAAGAGCAGCGTTGACAAGGTAAAGGAGCTCAAATCTCAGCTGGAAAAGCTCCACGCCGACATCGAAAACGCCCAGCTCCGCTACGAGTATGAGACCGCTGCCAAGCTCAAATACTCCGATCTCCCCGAGCTGGAGAAAAAGCTGGCCGAGGCGGAACAGGCCTCCGAGAGCCGGAAGCAGAACACCCTGGTCCATGACACCGTCACCGAGGAGGAGATCTCCGGCATCGTGGCCAAGTGGACGGGCATCCCCGTTCAGAAGCTCATGGAGGGCGAGCGTGAAAAGATCCTGCATCTGGACGAGCAGCTGCACAAGCGGGTCGTCGGGCAGGACGAGGCCGTGCAGAAGGTGACGGAGGCCATCCTCCGCTCCCGCGCCGGCATCGCCGACCCGAACCGCCCCATCGGCTCCTTCCTGTTCCTCGGCCCCACGGGCGTGGGCAAGACGGAGCTGGCCAAGAGCCTGGCAGAGAGCCTGTTTGACGACGAGCACAACATCGTGCGCATCGACATGAGCGAGTATATGGAGAAGTTCTCCGTCTCGCGGCTGATCGGCGCGCCTCCGGGATATGTGGGCTACGACGAGGGCGGCCAGCTGACCGAGGCCGTGCGCCGCAAGCCCTACAGCGTGGTGCT
>CADAGW010000375.1 GCA_902787475.1 uncultured Eubacteriales bacterium | reverse complement strand
TCGCCGGATCAGTGCGATATGGTGGTCTCCCTGGGCGGCGACGGCACGGCCCTCCGCGCGGCGTCCCTGGCCATGGCGGCGGACAAGCCCCTTCTGGGCATCAACGCGGGCCACAAGGGCTTTCTCTGCGCCATGCACGAGGCGGACCTGCCCCAATTGACCCCCGACGCCCTTTCCCGCCTCACTCTCACCCGGCGGGCCCTGTTGGGCTACACCTGGGACGGCCAATCCCGTTTCGCCTTAAACGACGTGGTGCTGGGCAAGACCGATTTCGGCACCACCCTGGACGTGACCTGCAAGCTGGACGGCGCGTTTCTCACCTCCTGGCAGGGCGACGGCGTGCTGGCCGCCACCCCCACCGGCTCCAGCGCCTACAATCTCTCCGCCGGGGGCCCCATGCTCCTGCCCTCCTCGGCCTGCTTCGTGGTCACGCCCCTGTGCCCCATGGGCCGGCAGGCCGCCAGCCTGGTCATCCCCGACACCTCCACCCTCACCCTGTCCGCCGTGCCCCGCAACGCCACCCTGGCCCCCTGCGTCTACGCCGACGGCGTCCGCCTGGGCGAGATCCACGGCGAATTCACCCTTCAAAAACACCCCCGCTCCCTCACCCTCCTCTCCCGTCTCCCCTGACCCTTTCCTCCAAACCCATCCAAAAACCAGATCCGCTCGGTGACGGGCGGATCTGGTTTTTGCTTTTCTGCGTTTACTGTCCCAGTACGTTTCCTTTTCCATCGATCACATACCACAGTCCCTCTTTTTCCACCCAGGCCCTGTCCTCTGAAAACATCGTGGCCTGATCCCACGCCGGTTCCATGGCCGTTTTCCCCGTCAACAGGTCCACATATCCCCATTTTCCCTGCCCTCTGTCCGTCATCTCCTTGGCAGGCATCCATGCCCCCCTCTGGAGCAGATACTCACCGATATATTCACCGTCAAAAGGCTCGTACTCAACAACGGCCATCATATTGCTGTCTCCAAAGATCGCCCACCGCCTGTCACTGACCACCTGTCCCGTGGATCCGTCCACCACATAGCATTCCCTCTGTCCAGCGACCATGTCCCCGCGTACCAGCGCCAGATTTCCGCCCAATTGACAAATAAACTTATCCCAGCTCTCGCCGATCTGCTCTCCTTTTGTGTTCACAAAGCCATACCCGCTCCATTCGCCGTCCGCCTGATTTCCATACGTCCGAACCACCGCCACATTTTCCATGACGCACAGCACCGCATACTCCCCCGGGCCAAAGGCGATGTTTCCCTGGTCGTCCAGCACATACTCCTTTTCTCCCCTTACCGCCGTCATATACCGCTGGTCAACCATCCCGATCCAGTCCCACTCGGGCGGCGTCAGCATGCGCATATTGCCGTCCAGCATGCCGCTTTTTTCATTTTTGGTCACCTCGAACCGCATATCCTCCACGGCCACCGGCTCGCCCCAATACCGCTGCTCAAATTCTATACCGTCCCACTCCACATCCAGTATCATTCCTTCGCCCATCCGGTAGATGCCATGCTTTCCTTCCCGCACATCCCATTCCTCGTCCACCACTTCACCATCCAGCACGATATACGTCCCATTCCCGCAATACTCTATATCCCCATATTGGCAAGCGAGCACGCACTGGCCTTCGTGGTCGATCAGGCCCCACTTTCCGTCCTTTTTTAC
The DNA here is from genome assembly GCA_902787475.1 of uncultured Eubacteriales bacterium. GTDB lineage: Bacteria > Bacillota > Clostridia > Christensenellales > Aristaeellaceae > RUG13279. The sequence continues at coordinate 883 of CADAGW010000375.1, read as the reverse complement.
CTGCGCGTATCCATCCACAAAGCCCCATGCTCTCTCCCACTGGGGCGGCAGCACCATCTCCCCATTCTCATCCATATACCCGTACTGCCCTCCAACGGAAACCGGGCACACTCCTTCACTGAAAGCCCCCGCCTCATCGAAATCCCCTTCGATCAGCACCCGGCCTTCGCAGTCCACATATCGCCATATCCCATGATATACCGTGGGCGTCCAATCCGCCCAAATCATTTCCCCCTCGAACAGCCATCTTTTCCCATCTGCAAAGCCATACCTGTATCCGGAAATCTTATATGGATCATTGTACACCGGGTCGATCACCACCCGGCCGGTCATGTCCACATATCCCCATTTCTGGTTCAGACCGCACACCGCCGCCAGGCCGCATTGGTCGCCCTCTTCCGGCAGCACCACCCTGTCCCACACCGGCTCCACCACGACCCGGCCCTCTGTATCTATGACGCCGTATCGCATTTCCACTTTGGCCCCGCTTTCCGTCCGCTTTCCCACCACAGCGAAGCCGCCCTGAAAAGGCCGCAGATCATCCCACTCAGGCTCCTGGATCACATGCCCTTCCTGATCCACGAACCCGTATTTTCCGTCCCGCATAAAACCGCAGTACCCTTCCTGAAATCCCTCTTCCCAGGAAAACCGATACCCCACGCTGTCCGCGTTCAGTCCTCCGCGTCCTTCCTCCGCCTGCGCCGCCACGCTCATCCACACCCACACGGCCGCCAGCATCCACGCCAATACCTTTTTCATATTCCCGTCCCTCCCCTTGTCTGCCGCTCCGCATATCCTTCTCTTCGTCTGTTTCTGGTCCAATTCTGTTCCCATGCAACCTCTCAGCGCCCCCACCGCTACGCGGCGGTTTATCGGATCAGGC
>CADAGW010000374.1 GCA_902787475.1 uncultured Eubacteriales bacterium | reverse complement strand
TCATCGCCGTGCAGCTGGATAACGAATACATGCACGCCGGGGCCGTGTGGGAAATAACCACCGGTATTTCGGATGAATGGGTGTTCAGCGGCGACGAGGGTGAAAAATACGTTCTCACCCTGCGGACTATGGCCCTGGAATGCGGACTGACCCCAGCCTTCTTTACCGGCACCGCCTGGGGCGGCGCGGCTTATTCCGACAAGGTATTGCCCCTGTGGGGCGGCTATGCCTACCGGCCCTGGATTTTCTATTCTCACAAGGGCGAGCATCCTGCCACCGAAGAATATATCTACGAGGACTATCACCACAATGGCAAAACCTACGCGGACGATTTTACCCCGGCCTACGCTCCAGAGGATCGGCCTTACGCCTGCTGTGAAATGGGCGGTGGCATGATGTGCTGCTACAATTACCGCTTTGTCTATCCTTACAGGAGCGTGGATGCCTTGGCCAACATCAAATTAGGGTCTGGCTGCAATTTTCTGGGCTATTATATGTTCCAGGGGGGCACCAATCCCATCGGGAAAAACGGCGCTTATCTCAATGAATCGCAAGTGCCCAAGCTCAGCTATGACTATCAGGCGGCCCTTGGCGAATTTGGTCAGATCCGGGAAAGCTACAGCCGCTTAAAGGCCATCCACTTCTTTACCCGCTCCTTCGGCAGCCGCGTTGCCCCCATGGAAACAATGCTGCCTGAAGGCGCGTCCCGAATTGATCCCACCGATTTGGAAACCTTGCGCTTCGCCGTGCGCACTGATGGGGAGAGCGGGTTCCTGTTTGTTGACAATTTCCAGGATCATCGCGTCATGCCAGACAAGAAAGACAGACAAGTTGTCGTCGAAACGGCGAAGGAGACGTATTTGTTTGATCTTTCCATCGCCTCCGAGGAAAATGCCATCCTGCCTTTCCATTTCGACATGAACGGCATCCTGCTTTGCCAGGCCAACGCGCAGCCGGTTTTAAGGACAGAGATCAAAGGCCGAATCACATACGTCTTTATGGTGCCTGAAGGCATGGACGGCGGATTCCGCTTCGAGAAGGACGCTGTGATCATCGGTGGCAAGCCGTTCTTTATGGTGAAAAAGGGCGATAAGGAGATCGATGTGCTGACAATCAGCCGGGAGGAATCGAACGGACTCTTTATCCTGCGGGACGGCAGTTTGGTGCTGACCGACGCGGCCTTGCTGGAGGACGCAACTGGCGCGCTGCGGCTGGAAACCACGCAGGCAGGAAATACCCTGCGCTGTTATCCGGCAGACAGGCTGCTGGGAAAAGCAAAGCGCCTTCCCGACGCCGGCCCCTTCGGCATTTATCAGGCAAATACGGCGGAAAAGCGGATTGAGGTCGTCTGTGAAGCCGCCGCTCCCCGCCGCTGGGTCCTGACATTGCCGGAAAACGCCATGGAGGGACTCAAGGATGTCCGGCTGCGAATCGACTATGATGGGGACATTGGCACATTGTTCCTCAATGACGTCATGATCAGCGATAACTTCTGCAACGGCGATACCTGGGAAGTGGGACTGCTGGAGCAAAAGGACAGGCTGCCCGGTAGAATGGTGCTCAAGATCGCACCGATCCGGGAGGGAGCCAACGTCAATGTGGAATCAGCCATGGCCGCCCGCAACGAGGAAGTCAAGGCCGTGATTGCAACGCTGCGTCAGATCAAAGCGCAGCCTGTTTACGAAATCAATCTGTAAGGAGAGTTTCCCATGAAGAGGACATTGGTATACGAGCAGATGATCGCCATCCCCACCTACAGAACCGGCCCGCTGGAGAAAAACCCCTTGTTCATCGAGAAGCGCGCCTATCAGGGCTCCACGGGCAAGGTCTATCCCATGCCCATCTGCGTGACGATCAGCGAGACGAAAGAGGACGTCGAATACAAGGCTGTCGTTCTGGAGAACGAATACCTCTACGTGATGATCCTGCCCGAGCTGGGCGGGCGCATCCAACGGGCGCTGGACAAGACCAACAACTATGATTTCGTGTACTACAACCGCGTGATCAAGCCCGCGCTGGTGGGTCTGGCCGGGCCGTGGATCTCGGGCGGCATCGAGTTCAACTGGCCCCAGCACCATCGGCCTTCCACCTTCATGCCGGTGGACTATGTCCTTTCCGAAAATCCGGACGGCTCCGCTACCGTGACGCTGGGCGAGACGGATCGCATCAACGGCACCAAGGGAAACTGCGCCATCACGCTGTATCCCGACAAGGCCTATATCGAGATCAAGGGGCGGCTCTACAATCCCACAGATTACCCCCAGACCTTCCTGTGGTGGGCCAATCCCGCCGTGTCGGTGAACGAGCACACCTTCTCCGTGTTTCCGCCAGATGTCACTGCCGTCTATGACCATGGCAAGCGCGCGGTGTCCACCTTTCCCATTGCCACCGGCGAATACTACAAGGCGGACTATTCCGCGGGCGTGGACATCTCCCGCTATAAAAACATCCGCGTGCCCACCTCCTATATGGCGGCCCATTCTGACTTCGACTTCGTGGGCAACTTCGACGAAGGCCGGGACGCAGGCCTTCTGCACGTGACGGACCATCATGTCA
>CADAGW010000373.1 GCA_902787475.1 uncultured Eubacteriales bacterium | reverse complement strand
GGCCAAGGAACAGGGCGCCATCGGCCTGTTCGAGAGCAAGTACGGCGAGCGCGTGAAGGTGTACACCATGGGCCCGTTCTCCAAGGAGATCTGCGGCGGCCCCCACGCCTCCAACACCGGCGACCTCAAGTCCTTCAAGATCAAGAAGGAGGAGGCCTCCTCCGCCGGCGTGCGCCGCATCAAGGCTGTGATTGGGGAATAAAAGAAAAAATAGGATGATATGCAGCGCCCCCGCCGATTGGCGGGGGCGCGGGTTTGTGTCAGCAGAAGTAGCGGAGCTCGCCGAAGTATTCTGCCCACTTTTCGCGGATTTCGTCGGCGTTGGCTTCGATGACGCGGATCAGCTTTCTGAGGTCGGCGGCGGGGATTTCCGAGCGCCGCGAGGCCAGCATGGCCTTGCCCGACTGGGTGAGCCACACCTTGGTGGCATTGGCCTTCGGCACGCCCTCTGCGATGTGGACGTGAACCGGCTCCAGGGGTCGGCCCTCATCCAGCCAAAAAAAGATGACATAAGGACCGATTTTAATAACCTGCGGCATTGGCAAAGCCCCCCTCCTGGGAGAATTCCAGTATCAGATGGGCGTTGTTACGCAGGATCTTTTCCAGACGCTGAACATCAGCGTCGGTGAAGCCCTCGATTTTCTCCCAGCGGTAGTCTGGCAGCCAGCAGGTGGCACTTCGGAAGCCGCCCTCCACGGGCTGCTCGAAGTAGACCTTCACCGTGCCGTCCGGCTTCATTTCGGAATGGGCGATGCCCGTCTCGTCGGAGAGGGTCAGGTAGCCGTACATCATGGTATCGCCTCCTTTTGCCTATATTATAGCCCGCAAAGCGGGAATAATCAACCACAATTATCCGGGATGGTCTCCCGCAAATTCCCCTCAAATACGATGTTGTGAAGGACTGATTCGTCCAGATTCTTTTCTCCGCTCAGAATCTGGACATATGTTTTGCAAGGCATTGTTTATTGACGCGCCGGTCAATTCCACTTATAATAATCTCAGCAAAACACACATTGAGGAGGCACGACCATGCCCAGCTTTGGCAACATGACCCTCTCCGAGCTGATTCGGCCGGAGGGACATAAGTGCGCCTGCGGACGGACGCACGTCTGCGCGATGAAATACCTGAACATTGGCCGGGGGATCGTCGATGAGGTCCCGGCGATGGTGGCGGCGATGGGGAAGAGCAAGCCCTTCGTGGTCTGCGACGACAACACCTATGCCGTGGCGGGGAAGCGGGTGGACGCGATCCTGACCGCCGCGGGGGTGGACCATCGGCTCTACGTCATCCCGCTGCACGACCCCGGCGCCGGGCGCATCGCCCCGGCGGAGTGGGAGACGGGCAGCCTGATCATGCACTACGACCCCGCCTGCGACATGATCCTGGCCGTGGGCAGCGGCGTGGTGAACGACCTGTGCAAGGTGGCGGCCCACGCGGTGGGCGTGCCCAGCGCGGTGGTGGGCACGGCGCCCAGCATGGACGGCTACGCCTCCAACTGCGGCTCCATGGAGGTCAACCACGTGAAGGTGTCCCTCTACGGCGCGGTGCCGGAGGGCATCCTGCTGGACACCGAGATCCTCTCCCGGGCCCCCATGCGGATGCTCTGGGCGGGGCTGGGGGACATGGTGGCGAAGTACGTGGCGGTGTGCGAGTGGCGCATCTCGAACCTGGTCACCGGCGAGTACTACTGCCCGGAGGTGGCGGAGCTGATGCGCTCGGCCCTGCGCAGGCTGATGGCTGCGGCGGACCGCATTGCCAGCCGCGACCCGGAGGCCATCGGCTCCATCGCCGAGGGCCTGGTGCTGGCGGGCATCGGCATGGCCTACGCGGAAATCTCCCGGCCCGCGTCGGGGCTGGAGCACTACTTCAGCCACATGTGGGAGATGATGGCCCTGGAGCGGGGCGTTCCCTACGACCTGCACGGCATCCAGGTGGGCGTGGGCACGCTGCTGACGATGAAAATATATAGGAAGTTTGTCGCCGACGGCACGAAGCCCGACCGGGCGAAGGCCGAGGCCCACATGCGCGATTTTGACCCGGCGGCCTGGGAGGCGCGGGTGAAGCGGGTGTTCGGCAAGACCGCCGGGCAGATTTTGGAGATCGAGGAAAAGACCCACAAGAACGACCCGGAAAAGCACGCCCGGAGGCTCGACAACATCATCGCCCACTGGGACGAGATCGAGGCCATCATCCGCGAGGAGCTGCCGGACTACGACGCGCTGTACAGCGTCATGGCCGCCACCGGGATGCCCCTCACGCCCGCAGACATCGACATCCCCGTGCAGGACGTGGTGGACGCCTTCGTCTGCGCCCGGGACGTGCGGGACAAGTACCTCACCGCCTCGCTGCTGTGGGACCTGGGCCTGACGGAGGAATACGCGGAATTTGTGCGCCGGATCAACGAATGACGGGACAAACGAAAATGGACAGCGTTCGCTGTCCGTTTTCGTTTGAAGGAAATCATCCCCAGAACACCGACAGGGACGGGATGACCTGCTTCTTCCTGGACAGGATGCCGGGGAGGAAGGCGCGGCTTTGGTCCGGGCGGACGTTGAAGGCCT
>CADAGW010000372.1:1207-3773 GCA_902787475.1 uncultured Eubacteriales bacterium | reverse complement strand
GTCTTGGCGTCGGTGCGGTACCAGGCGGGGTCGATGGCCAGATAGTCGGCGTTCACCCAGCCCACCAGGGAATCTTCGGAGTCGCCCATGGCGCAGTAGGCCCAGCCGTCCTGCTGCTTCATGACGATGGGGCGGTCGCCGTAATTGAGGACGGTGACGGTGTCGGCGGCGGCGTTGGGCTGCCTGCGGACGGTCAGCTCCTCGCACAGCACGAAGGAGGAAAGGCCGATTTGGCCCTCGCCGTAGGGCGGCAGGATCTGGGCCTGGCCCGCGGAGGCGGCGAAAAGGGTGAAAAGAAGGGCGCAGAGAAGGGTCAGGGAAACAAACTTTTTCATGTCGGGTCACTCCTGTGTCATTTTGTACGGTATTATGACGGGGAGGGAGGGGCGTTGGTTCCGGGCGGGTGGGGGCGAAGGGGAGATGGGTGTAAATTTTTGGAAAAACCGGGCGGGGAGGGCGGCGGGCGGTAGCGGGGGGCGGACGGAACGTGATATGATAAGAAGAAGGATTTTGGCGACGGAAAGGGGAGATGAGGCGTGCGGTTTATGCACACCGGGGATCTGCATCTGGGAAAGCAGATCGGGGAGGTGTCGCTGATCGAGGATCAGGGGTATATACTGGATCAGATGACAGAGGTGGCGAAAAGGGAAAAGGCGGACGGGGTGCTGATCGCCGGGGACGTGTATCAGAGGAGCGCGCCCCAGGCGGAGGCCATGGAGCTGTTTGACCGGTTCGTGACGGAGCTGGCGGGGATGGGCATGAAGGTGTTCGTCATCAGCGGGAACCACGATTCGGAGCTGAGGATATCGTATTTTGCCCGGCTGGTGAAGCGGGCCGGGGTGTATGTATCGGAGAAGTTCGAGGGGAGCATGGGGCGTGTGACCCTTAAGGACGAGTACGGCGAGGTGGACGTGTGGATGCTGCCGTTTATCAGGCCGTCGAGGGTCAAACCCTATCTGCCGGAGGAGAGGATCGTGACCTATCAGGACGCGGCCCGGGCGGTGATCAGAAACTGCGATGTGGACAGTCGGCGGAGGAACGTGCTTTTGGCCCACCAGTTTATCACCGGGTGCGAGACGTCGGAGTCGGAGGAGCGGGCCGTGGGGGGGCTTGACAACATTGACGCGGCTGTGTTTGAGGACTTTGACTACGTGGCGCTGGGGCACATACACAAGCCCCAGAGAGTGTCAAGAGATACGCTCCGCTATTCCGGGTCGCCGCTTAAATATTCCTTTTCGGAGGCGGGGCACAAAAAGAGCGTGGCCATCGTGGACGTGGAGGAAAAGGGGAGCGTGCGGGTGCGGACCGTGCCGCTGATGCCCATACGGGACATGCGGACTGCGGAGGGCACCATGCGGGAGCTGGTGGACATGCCCTATACGGACGATTATATGTGGGTCACGGTGAAGGACGATACGGTGCCGCCGGACGCCAAGTGGGCCCTGAGGGCGAATTATCCCAATATGCTGCGGTTTTCCGTGGACAACGCCCGGCAGAGGTATGACCGGGACGTAAGCGGCGGGGAGAGCGTAGAGAACAAGTCGTTTATGGAGCTGTTTACAGAGTTTTACCGGGAGATGAACAACGGGGTGGACCCAGCCCAGGACCGTATGAAGGTGATGGAAAAGGTGCGAAAGGAATTGGAGGAGGCGGAGTATGAGACCCGTTAAGCTGGCGCTGTGCGCCTTTGGCCCCTACGCCGAAAGGACGGAGATCGATTTTTCCGCGTTCGGCGAGGACGGGCTGTTTTTGATCGCCGGGGATACCGGCGCGGGAAAGACCACTTTGTTTGACGCCATTTCCTTCGCACTGTACGGGGAGGCCTCCGGGGGGAAGGAGCGGCGGGAGAGCAGGTCCTTCCGCTCCGATTACGCCGGGCGGGAGGAAAAGACCTATGTGGAAATGACCTTCCGGCATCAGGGCAGGATGTGGAGGATATACAGAAGCCCGGAGTACGAGCGGCTCAAAAAGAACGGGGAGGGCACTACCACCGAGCACGCCGAGGCGGTGATGACGGATCTGGAGACGGGCAGGCAGACAGAGGGCATCGGTGAGGTGAAGGCCCAGGTGGAGGAAATGCTGGGGCTGACCCAGGATCAGTTCACCCAGACCATGATGATCGCCCAGGGCGATTTTATGAAGATATTGACCGCCAAGTCCAAGGACCGGAAGGAGCTGTTTCAGAAGCTGTTCCACACGGGGCTATACGCCAGGGCGCAGGAGAAGCTGCAGGACATGGACAGGGACTGCGGCGAGGAAAGGAAGGAGCTGGACAGGCGGATCGGCATCGCGTCGGAGAGGATCGTGCCCCTGGCGGGGCCGGAGATGAGGCCGCTGGCCAGGGAGTACGCCTCCGACCCCATGCTGGCGGGGCAGCTGTGCCAGCTGGTGGACAGCATGGTGGAGGCCGACCAGGGGGCAAGGAGCCGGGCGGAGGCAGAGGCCAGGCGCATGACAGAGGAGGCCCAGCGGCTCGCGGCCCTGGCGGTGGACGCCCGGAAGGGGAACGAGGAGCTGGACCGGCTGGAAAAGGGCCGGCTGGAGCTGGATGACATGGCCCGGCGGC
>CADAGW010000372.1:0-1193 GCA_902787475.1 uncultured Eubacteriales bacterium | reverse complement strand
GCGGCAGAGCCGGGTGGACGAGACGGAAGCGGCGCTTGGCCGGGCCCGGAGGGCCCAGACGTTGGCCGGGGACGAGGCCACATTGGAGGCGGCCCGGCGGGAAATGGACAGCGCCGGGAAGCGGCTGGGATACGCCCGGGCCCAGACGGCGGAGGCGGAAAAGAAGCTGCCGGAGGCCCAGACGCGGGCCAAAGCGGCGGAGGGCCGGGAGGCGGAGGCGGACGGCCTGTTGACCCAGGCCGCGGGCCTCGAGGAGGGCGTCCGGGCGGCGCAGGGCCTGTGGGCGGATCGGGAGCGGCTGAAGATACAGCGGAAGGCCGCCATGGAGGCCATGGAGGCCAGCCGCAGGGCGGACGACGAGTACAGGGCGGCCAAGGAGGGGTATTACGCCAGCCAGGCGGGGATATTGGCGGCGGAGCTTCGGGACGGCGAGCCCTGCCCGGTGTGCGGGTCGGTGCGCCATCCCGCCCCGGCGCGCCTTTCGGGCGGGTCAGTGAGCCGGGAGGATCTGGAGAAGGCCGACAGGCTCCACCGGAAGGCGGAGAAGGCATTCGCCGACGCGTCGTCCCAGGCCGCCGCCGCCGTGGAGGCGGTGAAGAAGGGCGAGGAGCGGATGAAGGGTCTGGGCCTCACGGGGGATGAGACGGCGGAGGCGCTCATGCGTCGGGCCCGGGAGACGCGGGCCGCCGCCGAGGCGATCCGGGGAGAGGCCCGGGAGAGCCGGGAGGCGCTGATCCGGGTAGAAAAGGCCATCGGGAAGGGCCGGGCGGAGGCGGAGAGCGAGGAAAAGCGGCTCCGTGAGGCCGGGGAGCGGGTCAGGGTCCTGGAGTCTGCCTTTGGGGAGAAGATGATAAAAAGCGGCTTCGAGGGCTTGCGGGAATACGAGCTGGCCAAGAAGAGCCCGGCGGAGATGGAGAGGATGGACCGGGAGGTCCGCAACTTTGGGGAGAAAAAGAAATCCCTGACGGACATGGTGGAGGAGCTGGCCGGGAGGACGAAGGGGATTCAAAGGCAGGATACCCAAAAAATCGACGAGGCCCGCGCGCAGGCGGAGGCGGCCCGGGACGGGGCGGCCAAACGGGAAAAGGAGATCAGCCGGAGGCTTGATACCTTCATCCAGGCCCGGGCGGAGATACGGGATGCCCTGGCCCGGAAGGAAAAGCGGCAGGGATACTGGGCCGTGGTGCGGGAAC
>CADAGW010000371.1 GCA_902787475.1 uncultured Eubacteriales bacterium | reverse complement strand
TGCGGGAGGGCAAGGGCTTTGTGTCCATCGAACGGTATACGGACATGGCGGGCCTGATCCTGCCCCGGCGGGGCAGCGCCCTGCTGGAGTGTATGTGCAACCTCACCGCCAACGAAATGTTCGAGCCCACCGGCGCGGGGGACAGGGCCGAGGAGGCCATCCTTCGGGGCATAGATTCCCTCATAGATCAGACCGACAGCCTCATCGTCATCACCAATGATGTGGGCTCCGCGGGGCTGCATGGCTACGGCGAAGGCACCCTTCGCTACATGCGCACCCTGGGCCGGCTCAACCGCCTGCTGGCCCGGCGGGCGGACGCGGTGGCGGAGCTGGCGGCGGGCATCCCCATATGGCTCAAGGGCGGGCCGGAAGCATAAGGAGGTCGTGGTATGGACGGAGTCAGGATGCGCTTTCGCGTGACGGAAACCGGGGGAAATGAATATTCGACGGAGCTTTCCCTCCACGAGACCGCGTCGCTGGGGGATTATGCCCTGCGCCTTTTGGAGGACGGCGGCGCGCTCCGGCCTGTTCTGACGGGCCCGGGCGGAGTGCCCGTCAAAGAAGTGTCTATATTCATTCCCCTGCCAGAGGGGCTCGCCAATGGCGATGTGTGGATGTACGCCGACGGCACCATCACCAACGAGACCCGGCATGCCATGCCCCTGTCCGGGTACGGCGGCGACGCCACCCGGGACTTCATGGCCTTCAGGAACAAGGACACCGGCGGGGAGTGGGCCCTGGGCTACGTCACGGCCCACAGGTTCTACGCCGACATGGTGATCCGGGACGGGGGCGTTCTGCTCCGCTTCGATATGGAAAACAAGCCCCTCACCGCGGGAGAGGAGTACGTCCTGGAGGCGTTCATGGTCTCCCGGCCCGGCGAAGGGGCGGAAGGCTTTCTTGAGCGCTGGGGCGACACCCTGGCCCGCGTCAATCATGCCCGGCCCCTTGCCCGGGTGCCGGTGGGCTTTTGCAGCTGGTCCCGGTATTACGACCGGGTCAACGAGGAGAACATGGAAAAATGCCTCCGGGGCGTGTCCCGTGCCCTCCGGGGCCGGGGAGCCAATCTGTTCCAGATCGACGACGGCTGGCAGGTGGGACAGGGCCCCTTCCCGGGCATCTATGTGGAGGACAGGCACAAATTCCCCTCGGGCCTTATGGCCCTGTCCCGCCGGGTGAAGGAGGCGGGCATGGCCTTCGGCCTGTGGCTCTCGCCCATGACGGTGCTGTCCACCTCTCCCTTCTTTGAGGAGATGAAGCCCCTTCTCCGGCTGGATCAGCGCGCGGACCGGGAGGAAGGCGCGGATTCCTGGCCGCTGGATCTGGACAACGGGGCGGTATACGATCACCTGGCCCGCCAGATGGAGCGCCTGCGCCGGGACTACGGGGCAGACTACTTCAAGCTGGACTTTCTGGTATGCGCCTACATGTCCATACCCGACGGCTTCAAGCGGATTTACTATAAGAGCGACTACTGCGTGGCCCTGTACCGGAAGGCCCTCATGGCCATTCGCCGCGGCGCGGGGGAGGACGCTGTGCTGATGGGCTGCGGCGCGCCGCTGTTGGAATCGGTGGGCATACTGGACGCGGCCCGGGTGGCCAGCGACATCATCATCCGCTGGGGCGAGGCGGAGGACGCGCCGTCCTACTGGCAGCTGATCAAGGACGTGACCTCCACCACCCTGCACCGCTGGCCCTACCACCGCCAGGCCCTCTTCAACGACCCGGACGGGCTGGTGATCCGGGATCACGACGTGGGGGACGAGTTCGATCCCACCTACGCCGAGGCGAAGTTCTGGGCCACCCAGGTGGCCATGAGCGGCGGCTCCGTGCTGGTCAACGAGGACGTGGAGGCGCTGAGCCCGGAGAGGCGGGCCCTTCTGACCCGGCTGTGCCCGCCCCTTGGCGCGGCGGCCAGGCCCGTGGACATGTTCGAGGGGCCCTGTCCCACCGCGGCGGTGATGGAGGCGGGAGACGTGCGCTTCGCGGGCGTGTTCCACCTGTCCGACAAGCGGGGCCGGGGGGCCCTGGACACCGCCCGGTTCGGCATGGAGCGGGCCCTGGCCCTCCGGTGCTGGGACGAAAAGGCGCTGGGCGTGGTGAGTCAGGTGGACGATCTGCCCCTGCCGGACGGGAGCCGCCGCCTGCTCCCGCCCCATTCCGCCGAGATGTACATGCTCCGCCCTGTGCCAAGTGTGCCCTGCTTCCTCTATTCCGACGTGAATCTGTTCGGCGGGGTGGGCCTTGTGGACGCCCGTCTTGTGGACGGCCAGTGGCGTGTGCAGATGGATCCGTCCATACAGGCCCTGTCGCCCCATGTCTACGCCTGGGTGCCGGAGGGCCAGTCCGCCCCCGGCGAGACCACCCAGACCGCCCCCGGCGGCCGGGTCGTGAGGATACAGTGAGGCGGGGGAGGCGCTGGAGGGCTTCTCGATCCTCAATTCGCAATGGTCGCTTTTGGAATTCGCATATCCAAAAGCTCCCTTGCACATTGGGCTTACTTCGCCGCATTTCGCCCACTGGGCGGCGGCTGCGTGCGGTCCTCAATTCGCAATGGTCGCTTTTGGA
>CADAGW010000370.1 GCA_902787475.1 uncultured Eubacteriales bacterium | reverse complement strand
TGGATCTCATCCATAAAGGCAAGCATAACGGGGCGCGCACCGGCCGCGATGCCGCAGGTGGCCATTCCGATCACGACGCGGGTCGTTTCGCCCTTTTCTTCCTTGCGCACGTTGATCTTGGAAAGCGTGGCCTTGCGGATTGCCTCCAGTTCTGCCAAAGATTTCATCGCATGATCCCTCCTAAAATTGGTTCAATTTCTTCTTGAAGCGACTGCTGGATCCACTGTACCACCTCGGGCTCGGAAAGCGACACACCCTCCAGGGCGGGCCGTATCTCCTCGGTGGTAAAGCTCATCTCTCCCTGAGGAGAGGAGCATTTCAGCGAAAACTCCGGCGTGTCGGGGCTGCCCATGATGATGGTGGCCACGGTGGACGCCAGATCTCCCAGCGGAAGGCAGTCGATCGAATCGGTATGAAAAGTCGCCGTGATCAGTGTGCCCTTGCCTACCTCGCTTTGGATGTCCACGTTCCCTCCCGACTGCATGGCGTTCTGCATCAGCAGCGGGATCCCCAGCCCCACCTTGCGGGTGGTGCGGGTGGTCACGAAGGGACTTCTCACCCGGGCGACGAACTCCGGCGTCATGCCGCAGCCGTCGTCCTGAACGGACATGGTCAAAAGCCCGTCCGCCGCCAAGTCAAAGCCGATGTCCACGTGGGACGCTCCGGCCTTCACGCTGTTTTGGACGATGTCCAACAGGTGCAGGGCTATCTCTTTCACGCCTCGGCACCGGCCTTGGTCTTATACTCATCGATGATGCCGGGGATGGCGTCGGGCGTCAGACGGCCGTACACCTTGCCGTTGATCATCATGACGGGGGCCAGACCGCAGGCGCCAAGGCAGCGGGTGGCTTCCAGAGTGAACTTGCCGTCGGGAGTGGTGCCGCCCACCGGCACGTCCAGCACCTGAGAGAGCTTATCCAGTATGCTCTGGCTGCCCTTGACGTAGCAGGCGGTGCCAAGGCACACGCTGATCAGGTACTCTCCCTTGGGATGGAGGGAGAACTGGGCGTAGAAGGTCGCCACGCCGTACACCTCGGCCAGAGTGACCCCCAGACCCTCAGCGATGACCTTCTGTACGTCCTCGGACACGCAGCCGAAGATCGCCTGTGCGCCCTGAAGTACGGGCATCAGCGCGCCGGGCATATCCTTGTGCTCGGCGATGAGCTTTTCAAGCTCTGCAAACTTCGTACTTTTGTCATCCATGTTTGTGTCAATGCCTCCTTGCTTTCATCATGAGCATAAGAGCCTGCTCATATATCCGAATTATTATAGCATGAATCCATCTTGTTGTAAATGGATTAACGAAGTTTTAGAAGTAAGTATGAGATGACAAACTTCGACACCTGCTCATCATTGTATTGAGCGAAGCGATCCGTTCCTTTTTCAAGCATGTATCGCCATAAAAAAGGACGGCGAACATGCCGTCCATACAGATCATTCCGGTCTCCCCCGCCTCAGAAGCTCTAAAAACGCCTCCACCGACGGCTCCTCCAGTTCGATGGTCTCCTCCGCCTCCATGATGTCCCCCAGATAGTGGGCGTCGGAGGAATGGAGCACCACCTTCCCAACCTGGGGCGTGTGGGCGCAGGGCAGTCCCTTCCACACCTCCACGGCCTTGAAGCTCAGATCCTCTGGCACGAACCCCAGGTTGATCAATAGCCCGTTGGACCCCCTGTTGATGTGGGCGGGCACGGGCACGCCGCCCCTCTCCCGTATGAGGGCGGTGAGCTGGCTCAGCGTCAGATCCGACGCGGCGATGAGCAGCTCGTCCTCTATGGCCACCGTGTTGTCATCCTCGTCCATCACCAGCTGGTTGCCAAAGAATTCCGGCTTGTTCTTCTTGGCGGGCATGTGCCCCCGCAAAAACTCGCTGAAATCCATGGCGGTGTCCACGTCCGGGAAATACCCCAGCAGGTGCACCTCCTCCTTCGTGGTGATCTCCATGCCCGGTATGAGCAGCAGCCCATAGGCGTCCGCGCAGATTTTGGCCGCGGGCAGATTCCTCGCGGTGTTGTGATCCGTCAGGGCGATCATCTGAAGGCCCTTGAGCATGGCCATGCCGCATATGTTGGAGGGCGTCATGTCGTCGTTGGCGCAGGGTGACAGGCACGAGTGCATGTGGAGGTCGCAGTACAGCCTTTCCATATGTTACCCGTGGGCGGGGATGCCCTTCATGGCCATCCGGCCGCAGATTTCATAGGTGGTCAGCGGCGAGGACAGCACGCACATGCCCTCGGCCTGGGCCTTTGAAAGGCTCTCCTCCTCCATTTCGATGCCCTCGGGCAGCACCACGCAGGTCATTTCCGCCAGCGACGCCACGGCCACCACGTTTAAGTGGGTCTGCACCGTCACCCAGGCCATGCCCGCCTCGCCGTGGGCCATCACCCAGCTGAGCAGGTCGCAGGCGTATCCGCAGGTGACCTCCCCCTCCTGGGACACATCGGGGGTCAGGCTCCTGGCCTCGATCAAAGTCATCAGTTCCGATACCTTCATCACAGCGTCCTTCTTTCTTATCTAATCCCGCTTGGACTGGGCCAATACCACCATTTCCTCCGCCATCACCTTGAGCT
>CADAGW010000369.1 GCA_902787475.1 uncultured Eubacteriales bacterium | reverse complement strand
CGGCGTTTTCCTCGGGGAAGAGGAACCGGGTATGGGCCTTGGTAAAGAACCAGCTTTCCAGATCGATCATTTCCAGCAGGCCGTTGATGTGATCCCCGTGGGTGTGGGTCACGAACACCGCCTCGATATCGCAGGGCGTCATGCCCCTCTGGATCAGCAGAGACGCCACCGGCGCGCCGCCGTCCACCAGATACCGTTTGCCTCCGGCCTCCACCATGATGCTGGTGCAGAACCGATCCCTCTCCGGCACTCCGTGGCTTGAGCCCAATACTGTGATCTTCATATCTCTATTCCCTCCCGAATCCCAGCTTTAACAGCCATTTTTGCATCAGCTCCGCCCATCCCTCTGCGCTTGTGCCAAAGGCCAGCCCCAGCCCGTGGCGTCCGGTGGGGTAGAGGTGGCTCTCAAAGGGCACCCCCGCCCCGATCAGGGCGTCCATCAGCTTCATGGGCTGGCGGATGGACACCATCTCGTCCGTCACCGTGTGCCATATAAACGCCGGCGGCGTGTCGCCCTTCACCTGACTGGGCCCATCGAATTCCTTTCGCACCTCACCCGCCCATTCCGGCAGCTCCACTGCCCCATAGCAGGGGCCGAAGGCGTCGGGCCGGCTGGAATACCGCTCCACCGGGTCAGATGCCTCAGGGTCTCCGCTGTCCCAGCGCACCGCGGCCATGCAGCTCAAATGTCCGCCGGCGGAAAAGCCCATCACGCCAACCTTTTCATATCCCATGCTCCTCAAAAGCCGTATGGCCCGCTTCACGTCCGCAAGAGGCGCGTCCAGCGGCGCGGGCAAAAGCCGATACGTCAGCGTATACGCGCTGATCCCCGCCGCCCGGATCATCCGGCTGATGGGGTCGCCCTCATACCAGGCCAGCGCCCTGTACCCGCCGCCGGGGCACACGATCATGGCCCCCCGGCTCCCTTCCGCGGGGAACGGCGTAAGGCGCGGCTCGCCCTGCCCCGGGGCCTTGTCCCTATACGGCGCTTCGCCCCTGGGCCAGAGGTATATGGGCGACATGTCAGGCTTTTTGTACTCCGCCAGCTTCTTTCTCACCTCCGCCCACCGGGCCGGGTGGTCCTCGTCCGCCATCACCGGCTCAAAGCCCAGTTTGAGATAGGTGGCTATGGCGGCCAGCCGCCAGCGCCCAGTATCCCGCGCCGATACCCCTTGCCCAGGAGTGGCACCCCACCATGTGCACATACCCCTCCCCGGGGTATTCCGCCCGGGTGAAGGCGGCGGACACGGCGGCGTCCTGGGTGTGCTCCCGCACGAAATACACCCTGTCCGGGGCGTAGGCGGGGTCGGAGGTCATCATATCGTACTTGTGGACCCCTCCGAAGGCGTCCGATATGATCCTCTCCCAGCTCTCCTTCGACCTCTCGTCCTCGGTGTGGATGATAAGCTCCTCCGGCGGGGTCAGGGCCGGAAGACTGTTCAGGTTACTCCGTCTCATCACCAGCTGCGACATATCACTATCCCTCCAATTCCGGTATCATGCCGGAGAGCCTCTCATACACGTATGTGGGCTTGATCTCAGACGCCTCCAGCATCTCCCTGGTGGTCTCCCCGGTCATCACCAGTATGGAGGTCATGCCGTGGTTGACTCCCGTGGCGATGTCGGTATACATCCTGTCGCCCACCATGGCCAGCCTGTCTATGGGCAGACCCGTCCTCAAAAGCGCGGCGTCCACGATGCCCCGATTGGGCTTTCCCACCACCAGATCGGGCTTTCGCCCCGTGGAGGCTTCTATAAACGCCAGTATGGCCCCGATGTCCGGCGCGAACCCGGTCTCGGTGGGGCAGTTAAAGTCCGGATGGGTGGCCACCATGTACAGCCCTGCCCGGGCCAGATCGCACACCCGGGTCATCTTGGCGTAATCGAGGGTGGTGTCGTACCCCACGATGATATAATCCGGCCTCTCCTGGTCGATGGTCACCCCGTTTTCCGCCAGTTCCTCCAG
Organism: uncultured Eubacteriales bacterium; assembly: GCA_902787475.1. Classification (GTDB taxonomy): domain Bacteria; phylum Bacillota; class Clostridia; order Christensenellales; family Aristaeellaceae; genus RUG13279. The sequence goes on along the minus strand of CADAGW010000369.1, from coordinate 3,909 downwards.
CAAAAACCGGTTGCCCAGCACATAGGCCTTTTTCCCCGGCAGTCTCTCATTGACCAACAGGGCCGTGGCCTGACCGGAGGTCAGTATCTTTTCCTCTCCGACCGCAAGGCCCATCCTTTTCAGCCTCTCCACGTAGAACCTGGCGTTGTGGGAGGAGTTGTTGGTTAAAAACAGAAAGTCCCGTCCCGTCCTCTTCAGGGTGTCTATAAAGTCCAGCGACCCTTCCAGCAGGTTTTCCCCCAGGTAGAACGTGCCGTCCATATCCAGCAAAAAGCATTTGATATCCGTAAGACTCATACCCGCCTCCACGCAATATTCTCCTCCCATTATACCGCCTTTTTCCCCTTCTGTCGAGACAAAAATCCCTTTTCGTTGACAAAAGGCGGCCTCTGCGCTATAATGCAGAAAAATATGAGGAGGCAAAGGCATGGAGCAGGCGGAATTTACCAATATGTGCATGATCCTGGACGGAGACAACGTGCTTATCCAGGAGCGGCCCGGCCCCACCTGGCCCGGCGTGGCCTTTCCCGGAGGCCACGTGGAGCACGCCGAGCCCTTTGTGGACTCCGTGATCCGGGAGGTCCGGGAGGAGACCGGCCTCACCATCCAGGACCCCGTCCTCCGGGGCGTCAAGAACTGGTTCTCCGAGGGCCGCCGCTACATCGTCTTTCTCTACGAGGCCCACACCTTCTCCGGCGCCCTGACCTCCTCCGATGAGGGCCCTGTCCGCTGGGTGCCCCTGTCCTCCCTCCGCTCCCTGCCCCTGGCCTCCGGCATGGAGAACACCCTCGCCTTCTACGAATCCTCTTCCGGCAGCGAGATCTTCTACGACGCCTCCCAGGATCACTGGACCATGCGCGTGATGTAGGGGAGGGGAAACGGGGGGAGACGGGGGAGACGCTGAGGGCTGCTCGGTCCTCAATTGCGAGGAGCGAAGCGGCGAAGCAATCCGTTCCCCCGAAACCAAGCCCGTGCGGGTCACGGTCATCCATCCCGACAGCCTCCCTGTCATTGCGAGCCGCCAAAGCGGCGAAGCAATCCGTCCCCCCAAAAAACCAAAACCGGCGCGGGTCATACGATCCGCGCCGGTTCTTTCCGCCAATCACTTCTTCATATGCTCAAACGAATACGGGTTCGCGCTGGGGTTGTCCCTGGCCATCATGGTCTCCAGCGCGCTGATCTCGGACGTAATGTCGATCACGTCGTTCTGATACAGCTTATCGAGCAGCTCCTCAAAGCTCTGCACCAGCTTGTCCAATATCTCCGATATGTTCCGCATGGCGGAGCGCACATTGGGCCCGGGGGAGGCCGTCTTTTCAAGCTGGGCGTACCGGGTCAGCAGCTTCAGCGTGGTGGGCAGGTAATAGTTCATAAACGTCTGGGCCTGGGCCAGCTTGGCGGGGTCGTTTTTCACCGCCGTGAATATGCCGGAGGTAATGGCCTCGATCCGATATATCTTCCGGCTCACCTCCTGGTCGGCGATGTCCCGGTTGACCTTGCGGATCTGCTCCAGCTTCCGCTCATACTCGTCCTCCGACTTGGGGGCCTGGGCCTTTTCTTCCTGTTTGGGCTCCGGCTCCACCACGATCTCCTCGTCCTCGTCCGCGCGCATATACGTGCTCTGATACACGTCCGCCGCCCTGGCCGCCTGGGCGCTGTCCAATACCAGCACCTTCCGGCTCATGTCCAGATACGCCCCCTCGCCGAAGGCTCCCTCGTGGCCGCCTCGCTCACGGTGGTGGGTATGGCCCTGGCGATCTCCCGCAGCGACACGGACACCCGGTGGGCGGCGATGGCCTGATACTTCCTGTCCCGCCGCTCCCGCCGCTTGCGCAGCGCCGCCACCACGGCCATGGCCGCCGCGCCGATGAGCAAAAACCCGCCCATGGCGCTGGATATGGAATCCATGGCCCATATGCCCGCCAGCGCCATCACCACGGCCCAGGTGGTGGACACCCGTCCCACGGTCTTGTCGTTGAACCGGGGCACCACCCCCGTCTTTTGCAGCAGCAGGAACAGTCCTACGGGCCACAGCCCGGTGGCGAAGCATACGATGATCCAGAACATGATCAAATCCCCCAACGCGAATATCCCATTGGGGGTATTATATCATACATACGTCCGTGTTGTCCACGGTGTGATCCCTCAGGGCATACACCGGCTCCGGCACGGTCTCAAACCGGTAATCCTCGCCCGCCTTATCGATGTGCTCCTTGATCACCGCGTGGCTCTGCACCCTTCCGATATCATGATTGACCGACTTCTGATATTTGTGGAAGTCCGCGTCCTCGCCCAGATCGTCCACGCTGGCCCAGCTTTCTCTCAGGGCGGTCAGCTGCACCGTGCCGCCCAACACGTCCCGGACATAGTCGATATTGGAGCCCAGCGCCAGGGGATCCGGGAACTCTCCATCGCCCAGCACCTGCCGCCAGTCCTTGCCCTCGATGTGTTCCAGCAGCTCCGCCGCCGAGTGCAGGTGGGATATCTCCTGATACAAAAGCCTCTCCCATATCCTCCTGATCCGCTCGTCCGTCTCCGTCTCCCGGCAGGAGTAATACAGATAGCACTCCACGTATTCATGGTTCAGCAGGCACTCCAGATACGACGCCTTGGGGTCCATCAGGCTCTCGTACTGGGTCACGTGCTGCTCCTCGATCATGCCGATCTCCCGATACAGCCGCCGCCCCGGCTCCGTGGGGTACGCCGCGCACACGTTCATATAATAGTTCATGGTCTGCTGCTCTGCCGCCGTGATGATGGCCACGTTCAGCCGGGTCTGGGGATCGGCCTTTTTGTTCACGATGGGCTTTTTCACGTCGTCGTAGGGGAACCGGTGCTCCGATATGGTGGGCCGCCCGGGCATGATCTCCGTAAAGCCCCCCAGCACCGTCTCCGCCTTTTCGCCGGTCTCCAGATCCATCAGATCCGCGTACCGGTACACGTGGTCGAAATCCTCCAGCAGGGCAAAGTCCAGCGCCCGCTTCACGTTCCCGTCCTTCTCCCGCTTGGCCAGCGCCGCCGTCAGATCCACCGCCAGCTGCTCATACCCCAGCGTGTGCTCAAGGAGCGTCTCGTCGGCGGGCTTTAAGGCCGCGATGAGCTTTTGCTGCTGCTGCTCGCCCCGGCGGATCAGGGCCAGCTGCCGCTTCAGGTCCCCGTCCTCCACGTGCCGGGCCATCTGGTGTGTGAACCACACCTGCTCATACTCCGTGCCGTTCATCAGTATGATCCTCGTGCGGGTATAGGGATCCACCTCCCGCTTGTCGTAGGGCTTGGGACTCAGGTCCTCCCAGTCCATAAACAGCTTTTCCAGTGCCACCGCTTTTTCCCTGAATGGGTTCATGAAAACCACCTCCGCGTTCAGTTTGGCCCGATGCGCCTTTTCCTATGCGCCGCCCTCATCCTTTCCATAACTCAACCCATCCTTCGTTGACTGGTGTGCAAAAGTATGTTATCCTATATTTTCAGGAGCGTGAACATACGTGAAAAGGATCCTAAGCGCCATACTGTGCGCCTTTCTGCTGACCGCCTGTCTCCCCGCCCGGGCGGAGCTTTACCCGGACGAGTGGACTTTATCGGATCTCTACCCGTCCCGTGAGGCACTGGACGGGGATTTCGACGCGGCCATGGCCATGTGCCTGGGCCTTGACGCCTTCCGGGGCCGCCTGAAGGAGCCCGGCGTCCTCCTGGAGCTGGACGAATACACCACCGACTTAAGCCGCGTCCTGGACCGCCTCCGTGTTTACGCCGAGCTTCTCCGTTCCCTGAACCCCTCCGACCCCGAGGCGCTGGGCCTATCCGCCCGCTTCGCCGCCCTCTCCGCCGCCATGTCGGAGCATTTCGCCTTTTTCGACGCGGAGGTGGCGGGTTGGCCCTATGAAGACCGCCTTTCCGCCTTCACCGCCGGAG
>CADAGW010000368.1 GCA_902787475.1 uncultured Eubacteriales bacterium | reverse complement strand
TCAACATATCCATACCTCCGTTTTATGATTCCGTCTTGATACCCATTCTTCCGTAAGCGATGAAAGCCAGTATGGCCTGAACCACTACCATCATGGCATAGGCGAGGAATATGACCGCGGCGATAACCAGGAGTATGCCGCAGACAAGAAACGCCCATCGGGCTTTGGTAAAGAAGCCGATGATGGAAAGAACTCCCGCCACCGCTACGCAGACCATGTGGGGAGTGACCAGCGCCGTGGCGATGGCTCCGCTCACATCGGTTGACCCAGCTTTCATAAAATATGCAATGATGTATACTGCATACGCTACGGTGAGCAGCATACACAGAAAGCCGGAGATACGCCCCTTTTTCTTCATGTGGTGATCAGATCCTTTCGTTTTTCATATAGTAACGGGTGGTAATTACGTGAGTCAGCCGGCGTTAGAGGACATTTGCAGCCTGTAACGACGATTGTGAAATAGAGTATAGCACATTTGTATGATTAAGTATAGTCCATCTGAAAGGTTTTCAAAAACTTAAAATGCCTGTATTATCAATGTGAGGTGTTGAAGATGGATGTGAAGGCCAGAGTGCAGCAGCTGATGGACGAAAGAGGCTGGACCATATATAAGGTAGCCAAGGAGGCGGACATTCCCTGGTCTACGGTTCGCAATATGTTCAAGCGGAATACGGAGCCATCCATCGCGACGCTGGAGTCCATCTGTCGGGGAATGGGCATGACGCTTCCGCAGTTTTTCGATCTGGACAACCAGATGGGATTGAGCGACGAGCAAAGGCGGCTGGTCAGCCAGTGGTCGAATTTGGGAGAGCGGGATAAACGGCTGATCATCGAATTGGTCGAGGCCCTGAACGACAAACAATAGAAATCGGGGATCCCCTGCCGGATGGGCGGCGGGGGATTTTTGTATGGCGGCGGAGGGCAAAAGACCGTTGGGCCTGTTTTCAAATGGGCGGAAGTGTGCTATACTATGGGCACAAAACATATGGAGGCAGCAAAGTGTATACCATTGAATACCTGGGCGTGCCGGAGAAGCAGGCGGATCTGGACGCCATATTCGCCCTTTTGTGCGCCTGCGACGGGGACTTCGTGCCGCCCCTGTCCCAGCGGGAGAGCCCCTATCAAAAGACCTTTGCGGGCGGGGAGGGGCAGAAAAAGCCCTTTGCCTATTTTGAGACCATGAAGAGGCAGAAATTCGTCTGCGCCAGGGACGAGGGGGGAAACATGGTGGCGTTTCTTACCTTCAAGCCCCTCTATACCTGTCCGGAGCTGGCTGCGTACGGCCCAAACAACTACATGACCACCGCCTGCGTCTATCCGGAGCACCGGGGGCGGGGACTGGTGAGCCGCCTGTACGACGTGGTGGAGGCGGGGCTTCCGGAAAACGAAAAGACCGACTACGTCACTACCCGCACCTGGTCCACCAACGCCGCCCAGGTGCACGCCTTCGGCAAGCGGGGCTATGAAATCGTCGCGGTCATTCAGGACGACCGGGGCCCGGGAGTGGATACCATCTATTACGCGAAGAAGGTGCGATAAATGAGCCGCCTGACCATTTCCGCGTCGGGAGACGCCCTGATCATGAAGAGACTGCCGCCGGAGAATGAGGGCCTGGGACCCATACGGGACTGGCTGTGCGGGGCCGAGGTGCGCCTCACCAACCTTGAGACCACCGTCACCGACGGCGCCTGCCCGCCCGCCGCCTTCTCCGGGGGCACGTGGCTCACCGCGCCAAAGGGCGTGCTGGAGGATCTCAAGGCCTACGGCTTTAACCTCATCGGCTGGGCCAACAACCACTGCCTGGACTATTCCTATGAGGGGCTGGAGCAGACCCGGCGGGCCCTTCTGGAGGCGGATATCCCCGCCGCCGGGGCCGGGCGGGATCTGTACGAGGCCGCCTCACCCGCCTATCAGGAGGGCAAAGGGGCCCGGTGCGCACTGATCAGCGTGTGCTCCACCTTTACCCCCTCCGACGCGGCGGGGGAAAGGACGCCCGCCTGCGCCGGACGGCCCGGGCTCAATCCTCTGCGGTACGACACGGTGTGCACGGTGACCGGGGAGCACATGAAGGCCCTTTATGACATCGCCGCCAACACGGAAATAAACGGCTTTCACGACCTGATGGTGCGGCAGGGCTTTGCCAGGGACGAAGGGGGCCTGACCCTGGGCGGTGTGCGGTTCCGGGAAGGGGAAAGGGAGGAAAGGCACACCTATGCCCAAAAGCGGGACGTGGACCGGTGCGCCAGGTTCGTGGGGGAAGCCCTCCGGCGGGCGGACGCATGCGTGGTGATGACCCACTCCCACGAGATGCCGGGTTCCCGGGAGGATCAGCCGGACGAGTTTCTGGTGGAATTTGCCCACGCCATGATCGACGCCGGGGCCTCGGCGGTGGTGGGGGGCGGCACCCACAGACTCAAGCCCATCGAGCTGTACAGGGGCCGGCCCATATTCTATTCCCTGGGCAATTTCATATTCCAGAACGGCTTCGCGCCCCGTCTGCCCTGGGACTTTCTGGAAAAATACGGCCTGCCGGTGGACGCCCTGGCGGGGGAGGCGCTGGAAAGGCGCGCGTCCCT